>NZ_JBEZYU010000011.1:0-136861 GCF_040638875.1 Nocardia sp. NPDC024068
GTCGCCCGCCGCGGTGAAACGCTGGCAGCCGTTCATCGACGAGATCGTGCGGGCCGTCAGCCCTCGAGACTCGTGGCTTCGCCACATGCGCTTCGAGGGCTGACAGCAGACGCGGGCCGAACCCTTTCAGGGTCTCGTAAGACTCGACACCATGGGATCGGCCGGGTTGTGATGCTGCGGTTGGGTCGATCGGGGCACCGAAGTGTGGGGCGGCGCGAGTGGCGGGTGGGGCATGATCGCTACTCGACGGTGGGCGGTCGGGTAACGGAGGGGCGGGGACTTCGCGGTTCGCCGGAGGGTTGCGGGGCGGGTGGGATGAATTCGAATCGGGGTGGGGCAATGTATTTCGAATCCGAAGGCCGGCGAATAGTCACGGAAACACAATGCGTATCTCGGGAAAATCCCCGGGGCGACCGTGTACGGAATGCTACGCGGAGATGAATTCACCGTACGGCGGTGTGATATTGCACAGCCTGCGCTTCTGAAGGAGCTGTCGCCCGTTTTAGCGTAGCGCTATGCACATCCTGTTCGTCTGCAATGGCAATGTGTGCCGGTCGGTCATCGCCGAACGGCTCACCCGCTCCATCGCGGTCGAATACCGGCTCGGCGGGATCACCGCCGAGAGCGCCGGGACCCGTGCGCTGGTCGGATTCCCGGTCGAACCCCGGGCCGCCGAGGCGATCACCGGACTCGGTGGGGATCCGGCGAACTTCCGGGCCCGCAGACTCGCACCAGAGCATATCGATCGCGCGGATCTGGTCCTCACCATGACGGAGAACATCCGCGACGATGTAGCCGAACTGGCCTTCGGTGCGGAATCCCGGACGTTCACGCTGCTCGAGGCGCACCGGATCGCGCGGGTCACCGGGTCACGCACGATCGAAGGCCTGCATCGCAGCCGGCACAACCTGTCCAGGGTGGGGCGGGAGAACATCGCCGACCCGGTGGGGCTGTCGGCCAGGGCGTACTGCGAGGTGGGCGACAAGATCGCGGATGCCCTGGTGCCCCTGCTGGTAGCGCTGGCGCCGGCCGCCACGCCCGGCGATCACACCCGGGGCCGGCCGCCGCTGGTGCTCGGGCCGCCGACGGCGCAGACCCGGCTTTCGCCGCTGGTGGCCGCCCAGCTCACGGGCTGGTACGCCTGACGCCGGCGACCGCCACATCCTTCCCCGCGACGCCGATACGGCACGAAAACACACCCACTTCCCGATAATCCGGCGTCTGGGCACTACACTCGCGGTCCGGAACACGATCCGAGAATTCACTCCCGTTGAAGGTTCGACACACGACAGGAATCAGGCATGCCGAAACGCATTTCGGATGTTTCGCTTCATGTTTATGTGACACCGGAATCCCTGGATCGCCTCGTCGAGACGGTACGGGCGGAGTTGGACGACCATCTGGACGACGGTGACGTCTGCGCATGGCGTTTCACCCTGCCGGTGGCCGACGACGATTCGCGCCACCGGGAATTCGACAGCCGCTGGCGGGCCGGCAATCCGGGCCTGGAACCGCACGGGCACGCAACCTTCGAGATCGCGCTGAGCCTGGTCGGTGATCCCGCCGAACTCACCGACGGCTATATCGGTGTGCTGGAGAACCGGCTGCTCCGGAGCCTGGATACGCTCGGCCCCGGAGCACCGTTCACCTTCAGCGCCGAACAGCGCACCGATTTCGGTATCGAGCCGCTCCCGGCGGAACGGCTCTGACCCGTCGCGGCCGCGGTCAGCGGCGCGATGGGAAGTGCCGGATCACACCCTCCTGCACGGTGGTGGCCAGCAGGTCGCCCGCCCGTGAGTAGAACCGTCCGGTCGCCAGGCCGCGCGAACCCGCGGCAACCGGGGATTCGGTGGCATAGAGCGCCCACTCGTCGAATCGGAACGGACGGTGGAACCAGATCGAATGGTTCACCGTGGCAGCCACGATCCGGTCCAGGCCCCAGGACAGGCCGTGGGTGGTGATGATCGAATCCAGCACGGTCGTATCGGAGGAGTAACTCAACGCGGCCACGTGGATCAGCGGATCATCGGGCAGGGTGCCGTCGGCGCGCATCCACACCCGGTTGTGGTTGAGCTTCTCGCCGGTGCCCTTGAGGATCCAGGCCGGATCGTTCGTATAACGCATATCGATCGGATGCGGGGCGTTGACGAACATTTCCAGTTTGTCCTCGTAGCCCGCGAAGGTCTCCTGGATCCTCGGCAGCGTCTCCGGATCCGGCACTTGCGGCCGTTCGTGCGCGTGCTCCAGCCCTTTGGCCCATTCCTGGAACGAGACCAGCATGACGAACAGCTCCTGGCCGTCCTGAGTGGCGGTCACCGTCCGGTTGGCGAAGGCCCGGCCGTCCCGGTGCCGTTCCACATGGAATTCGATCGGCTTCTTCACATCGCCGCCACGCACGAAATGCGCGTTGAGCACATGAATCGGACGCTGCCCCGCGGTGCGGCCCGCGGCCACGACCGCCTGGGACACCAGCTGGCCACCGAAGGTCCGGCTGGCGACCTTCTCGGGATGCCGGCCGAGGAACACGTCCTCGGAGATCTCCTCGAGGTCCAGCAGCTCGAGCAGGGTGTCGAGATCGGTGTGCCGGCCGGTTACGCCGCCCACCGGGGCGCTCACCGGGCGGCTCCGCGAACCTGGGTCATTCAGTGGTCCTCCTCGCCGATACGGTGCACATGGATCAGATTGGTGGAACCGACGGTACCCGGCGGGGAACCCGCCACGATGACCACCAGATCGCCCTTGCGGTACCGGGTCATGCTCAGCAGGGCCTGATCGACCTGTTGGATCATGGCGTCGGTGCTGTCCACGGTGGGCACGATGAAGGTTTCGGTACCCCACGTCAGCGCCAGCTGACTGCGCACCTCCGGCAGCGGGGTGAACGCCAGCAGCGGCAGCGGCGTATGCAGCCGGGCCAGGCGGCGCACCGTGTCGCCGGACTGCGTGAAGGCGACCAGGGCCTTGGCGTTGAGGCGTTCGCCGATATCGCGGGCGGCGTAGGAGATGACACCGCGCTTGGTGCGCGGCGTATGGGTCAGCGGCGGCACGCTGGTGGATTCGGTCTCCACCGCGTGCACGATGCGGGCCATGGTGCGCACGGTCTCGATCGGGTACTTACCGACCGACGTCTCGCCGGAGAGCATGACCGCGTCCGCGCCGTCGAGCACGGCATTGGCCACATCGGAGGCCTCCGCGCGGGTGGGCCGCGAGTTCTCGATCATGGACTCGAGCATCTGGGTGGCCACGATCACGGGCTTGGCATTCTCCCGGGCCATCTGGATGGCCCGTTTCTGCACGATCGGGACCTGCTCGAGCGGCAGTTCCACGCCCAGGTCACCACGGGCCACCATCACCGCGTCGAAGGCGAGCACGATTGCCTCGAGGTTGTCGATGGCCTCCGGCTTCTCCAGTTTTCCGATCACCGGCACCCGCCGCCCGACCCGGTCCATCACATCGTGCACGAGTTCGATATCCGACGGCGAGCGCACGAACGACAGCGCGATGAAATCCACCCCCAGGCCGAGGGCGAATTCCAGATCCTCGATGTCCTTCTCCGAGAGCGCGGGGACCGAGACATCCATCCCCGGCAGCGAGACACCCTTGTTGTTGCTGACCGGTCCACCCTCGGTGACCTCGCACACGACGTCGTTGCCCTCGACGCGGACGACCTCCAGCCCGACCTTGCCGTCGTCGACGAGGAGCCGGTCACCGGATTTGGCGTCCTCGGCGAGTTGTTTGTAGGTGGTGGAGACGCGGTCGTGGGTTCCCTCGATATCGTCGACGGTGATACGGACGACCTCACCGGTCGCCCAGTAGGTCCGCTCCTCGGCGAAGCGGCCCAACCGGATCTTGGGGCCTTGGAGATCGGCGAGTATGCCGACGGCGCGGCCGAGATCGTCGCAGGCCTGCCGCACCTTCTTGTAGTTTTCGGCGTGGTCGGAGTGTTCGCCGTGGCTGAAGTTCAGCCGGGCGACGTCCATACCACTCTCGACGAGCTCTCGAATACGTTCCTCGGTGGCAGTGGCCGGGCCGAGGGTGCACACAATCTTCGTCCGTCGCATCACGTGTCGAGCCTAATCCTGCCGGGATGTCCCGTCCCGCCCGCCCCGCGGGGTGGGCGATACCGGTAACACGAGGGTGAACCGCTACGCGGCACTGCGTGAATCAGGGTGGACCGCCGGGTTGATCGCCTTGTTACTCCCCGATGAATTCCACGCTGCGCGGCACCGCTGGTCAGGCGCCGCGCCGCAAGTACCCGCCACGCCGCAATTCCCGCTGATCACATCCCCATAACGCACAACGGACCCCCGGAGAACCGGGGGTCCGTCGGTGACCGCGGGTCAGTTTTCGCGCAGCGGACGCCCCTGGGTGTCCTGCACGCTGCCGGTGAGCATCATGATCCCGTCGATGAGCGGCCAGATACCACCGATGCCACAGGTGAGCCAGGTGGCGGCGATCTGGGCGATCGCGATACCCGTATCACCGATGTAGAACCGCCCGGCACCGAACGAGCCCAGGAAGATCTGCAGCAGTCCGGCGGTCAGCTTCTGCTTGTCCGAGTACGGCACGCCGTTGATATCCCGGCCGTACGGCGCTTCGGGATCCATCGGGTTGTACATCCCCGGACCACCCATCGGGGCGCCGTATCCGGCGGGCGGCTGCCCGTACCCGGGTGCGGCGCCGTACTGCGGCTGCGACGGGTACGGTTGCCCGCCGGACGGATACGGCTGACCGCCCGACGGATACGGCTGACCGCCGGACGGATACGGCTGCTGCGGCTGCGACGGGTACCCCGGTGCCCCGCCCGATTTGCTCAGGTCCGGTCCGGTCCCCGGCGGGCCGTACTGCGGTCCGCCCTGCTGGTACGGATCGGTCATTGTTCCTCCTTGTGTGGTGCCCCCGGCTGTGGAGGACATCCGATTTCGTGGCCTCCCCTGCGAGAGATGCTGCCAGACGACCGCCGCGGCCGCCGGACGGGATCCTAATTCGCTCGCGGAGCAGCGGATTCGGCGTTCTCGCCGTCCGCCTCGGCCTTCTTTTCATCGGATGTTTCATCGGGCGTACTCGTGGATTCCCGCCCGGTGGCCTCCGCCGACGATGCGGTGCCCGGCTTTTCACCGGCTTCCGCCTCGGTATCCGCCGCGGCGCCGCCCTCCTCCTTGCTGCCGGTGACCCCGATGGTGTCCGTGTCATCGGATTCGGCCGGGGTATCGCCGCCCTCGGCAGCGGTGTTGTCACCGTCGTCGTCTCCGGTCGTTGCACCACCATCGCTATCACCGCCGACCGCAGTGGTTTTCGTGAGCCCGACCCCGGTGGATCCACCCGCGGCGCGCAACGCGCCCAGCTGCCACGGCCACGGACGCGGGCCGGCATCCGGGCTCAGCTGCGCGGGCGTCTCGCGGCCCTTGGTCGCGAACAGGAAGTAGGCGACGGCCGCGAAGAAGACCAGCGCGGAGGTGAACGAGTTGATCCGGATACCGGCGATCTGGGTGGCCTCGTCGTCGCGCATGAGTTCGACGAAGAACCGGCCGAAGCAATACCCGGCCACGTACAGCGCGAAGAGCCGGCCGTGGCCGATCCGGAACCGGCGGTCGACGTAGACCAGCGCGAGCACCACCGCGACGTTCCACACCAGTTCGTAGAGGAAGGTGGGGTGCACGACCGAATGCACCTCGCCGGAGGAGACGCCGTTCATCATGTCGAGCCGGCCGGCGTCGTCGAAACGCAGATAGATCTCCAGGCCCCACGGCAGATCCGTTTCCCGGCCGTAGAGTTCCTGGTTGAAATAGTTGCCGAGCCGTCCGATGGCCTGGGCGAGCAGGATCGGCGGGGCGATGGCGTCGCCCAGGGCGGGCAGCGGGATCTTGTAGATACGGCAGGCGATCCAGGCGCCGATACCGCCGAAGAGCACCGCCCCCCAGATTCCGAGTCCGCCCTGGTAGATCTTCAGTGCGTCCATGGCGTTACCGTCGGCGCCGAAGTATTTCTGCCAATCGGTGGCCACGTGATAGGTGCGGCCGCCGATGAGTCCGAAGGGGACCGCGAACACCGCGACGTCGAGTACGGTGCCCGCCTCGCCACCGCGTGCCCGCCAGCGTTTCTCGCCCCACCAGATGGCGACGACGATGCCGACGATGATGCAGACCGCGTACGCGCGCAGCGGGAACGGGCCGATTTCCCAGACACCCTGCGGTGGGCTGGGCAGATAGGCCAGCAGATCGGCGGTGTGCGGTACGGCGCCCCCGGAGGTTCCGGCGGCGGGGACAGTATCCGGTGCGGCTTGAACGGTCACGGGGCAACCGTAGCCGAGGCCGCGATGAACGCACGCCCGGCCTCGGGCCCGCGTGTGTCTAGGAGACGGCGGCGGCCGCGCGGACCCCGTCCGACAGTTCCCGGGTGAGGGCCTGCACCGCGTCGAGTCCGGCGGCCGCGGCGGAGACCAGCGCCGATCCGACGATCACCCCGTCCGCGTATCCGGCGATCTCCGCGGCCTGCGCACCCGAGCGCACGCCGAGCCCCACTCCGATCGGAATATCGCTGTGTGTCCGGATCCGGGCGCACAGTGCGGGCGCCGCGGTCGATACCGCGTCCCGCGCACCGGTGACACCCATGGTGGACGCGGCGTAGACGAATCCGGAACTGGCATCGATGGTCGCGGCCAGGCGTTCCTCGGTGGAAGACGGGGCGACCAGGAAGATCCGGTCGAGATGATGCGCCTCGGAGGCGACGATCCATTCCCCGGCTTCCTCCGGGATCAGGTTCGGGGTGATCATTCCCGCGCCGCCGGCGGCGGCCAGATCCCGGGCGAAACGGTCGACGCCGTACTGGAGCACCGGATTCCAGTAGCTCATCACCACGGCCTGCGCACCCGCCTCGGTGACCGCCTCGACCACCGAGAAGACGTCGCGCACGCGGACACCGCCGCGTAGTGCCTGCTCCGCGGCGGCCTGGATCGTGGGCCCGTCCATCACCGGATCGGAATAGGCGACCCCGATTTCGACGATATCGCAACCGGATTCGACCATCGCCCGGACGACCTCCCGGGACCCCGCGAGGTCCGGGTACCCGGCGGGCAGATAGCCGATCAGCGCCGCGCGGTTGTCGGCCCGGCAGGCCGCGAAGGTGGCGCCGAGACGCGAATCGGAACTCACTGGCCGTTCTCCTTGCCGCTGTCCGGGTCGTCGATGAGCCCGAACCAGCGGGCGGCGGTGTCCATGTCCTTGTCGCCGCGACCGGACAGATTCACCAGGATGATCGCGCCTTCACCGAGCTCACGGCCCAGTTCCAGTGCACCGGCGACCGCGTGCGCGGATTCGATGGCCGGGATGATGCCCTCGGTGCGGCTGAGCAGCAGCAGGGCGTCCATCGCGGCGCTGTCGGTGATCGGCAGATACTCGGCGCGGCCGATATCGCGGAGCAGCGCATGCTCGGGACCCACCCCGGGATAGTCCAGACCCGCGGAGATGGAATGCGATTCGATGGTCTGGCCGTCCTCGTCCTGCAGCAGATACGAGTACGCGCCCTGGAAGGCGCCCGGCGACCCGCCCGCGAAGGTGGCGGCGTGCCGGCCCGTATCGACCCCGTCACCGGCGGCCTCGTAGCCGACCAGCCGGACGCCGGGATCGTCGATGAAGGAGTGGAAGATGCCGATGGCGTTGGATCCGCCGCCCACACAGGCGGCGACAGCGTCGGGCAGCCGGCCGGTGAGTTCCTGCACCTGGGTGCGGGCCTCCATGCCGATCACCCGCTGGAAATCACGGACCATCATCGGGAAGGGATGCGGGCCGGCGGCGGTACCGAAACAGTAGTAGGTGTCCTCGGCGTTGGTGACCCAGTCGCGCAGTGCCTCGTTGATGGCGTCCTTGAGCGTCTGCGAGCCGGTGGTCACCGAGACGACCTCGGCACCGAGCAGCCGCATCCGAGCCACGTTCAGCGCCTGCCGCGCGGTATCGACCGCGCCCATGTAGACGATGCAGTCCAGCCCGAGCAGTGCGCAGGCGGTGGCGGTGGCGACGCCGTGCTGGCCGGCGCCGGTTTCGGCGATGATCCGGGTCTTGCCCATCCGTTTCGCCAGCAATGCCTGGCCCAGCACATTGTTGATCTTGTGCGATCCGGTGTGGTTCAGATCCTCACGTTTGAGCAGGATCCGCGCGCCACCGGCGTGTTCGGCCAGCCGGTCGCATTCGAACACCGGTGAGGGCCGGCCGGTGTAGTCACGCTGCAACCGGTCGAGTTCGGCGAGGAAGTCCGGGTCCAAGCGGACCTTGTCGTATTCGGCGGTGACCTCCTCGATCACGGCCATGAGCGCCTCGGGCACATGACGACCGCCGTAGACCCCGAAATGACCGCTCTCGTCGGGTTCGTGGGCGCTGCGCTGGGCCACTCCGCGGCTGGCGGTGGGCAACGGGCCGCTGGTGGAGGACACTCCGGACCCGGCCATCACCGGCCCCGCCGCGCCGGTTTCGGGCAGGACGGATGGGTACCGGCGGTAACCAGCTCCGAGACCGCGGCACGGGGGTCGCCGCTGGTGACCAGACCCTCGCCGACCAGGACCGCGTCCGCGCCCGCACCCGCGTAGGCGAGCAGGTCGGCGGTGCCGCGCACCCCGGATTCGGCGATCCGCACCACCTCGGTGGGCAGACCGGGCGCGATCCGCGAGAAGCAGTCGCGATCGACCTCGAGGGTTTTGAGGTTCCGGGCGTTGACCCCGATCACGGTGGCCCCGGCGGTCAGCGCGCGGTCGGCCTCCTCCTCGGTGTGCACCTCGACCAGCGCGGTCATCCCGAGCGATTCGGTGCGGTCGATCAGCGAGGACAGGGTGTCCTGTTCGAGCGCGGCGACGATCAGCAGGATCACATCCGCGCCGTGCGCCCGCGCCTCGTGGATCTGGTAGGGACCGACCACGAAATCCTTGCGCAGGACGGGGATGTTCACCGTCGCGCGGACGGCATCGAGATCGTCGAGCGATCCGTGGAAACGCCGCTCCTCGGTCAGGACACTGATGATCCGGGCGCCGCCGTCCTCGTAGGCCTTGGCGAGGCTGGCCGGATCGATGATCTCGGCGAGGGCCCCCTTGGAGGGGCTGGCCCGCTTCACCTCGGCGATGACGCCGATACCGTCCTCGAGAAGTGCGGCCTTCGCGTCGAACGGCGGTGGTGCGGCGGCGGCCGCCGCTTTCACCGCGGGGAAGTCCAGCACCGCTTCCCGAGCGGCTACATCCGAGCGGACCCCGTCGAGAATCGAGTCGAGTACCGTCATCTGGCTCGAATCCTTTCTGGGGAGACGCGTGTTACTGCCTGCAGGATTCCCCCAGGCGGTGTCTCACCGATGCTGAACAAGAGTAAATGGGAGCATGCGACACGGTGACGCCGGGGGCGGATCATCGCGCCCCGGCCGACCTGCTAGGGGGCATCGCCGGCCGCCGGCGGACGCGATTTCCGGGACGTGCCCGGCTCGTCACCGTCGTCCGATCCCGGGCCGGTGGCGGGTTCCCGATCCGCGTCGGCAGCCGGCGCCGCCGTGTCCGCGGCAGCTGTCCGCCGGGTGTCCGGGTCACCGGCGCCGGAATCGGTCGGATCGGCGCCGGCGTCCAGCGCGTCCCACAGCACACGTTCGGGCAGCGGACCCCCGCCGGCATCCTGTTCTACAGCCCGGGTCGCCGCGAGCTTGCGGGTCGCCGGGTTGTCGTACTTACCGGACAACGGCTTGGCCGCGGCCGGCATCCGCGCCAGCAGCAGGCCCGCGCCGAACGCGGCCAGCGCGCCGCACAAGGTGAGCAGGGCGGGCGCGCTCGCGGTGACCACTTCCTGCACCTGCGCCCGGCCGGGCAGCTCGGCGAGTTCCGCGGCCCGCTGTTCGGTGGCCCCGGACCCGGTGAGCAGCGCCAGCGCGGGCACGGCCGTGACCGCGGCGATCAACGCCACCAGCACACCGACCAGCCGGCGCATCCAGCCCCGGGTCGCCAGCACCGCGGCGATAGCGGCCAGCAGGACCAGCGCGAGCGGCGTCAGCGCCCCGAACCAGACCCCACCGTTCAGCTCGTCGGTACGGGGTTCGGTGAGACCGTCCGCGGAGGTCACGCTGACCCAGATGAGCCGCGACGACCCCCACAGCGCGGCAGCGCCGACGGCCAGCAGCACCAGCGCGGCCACCGGATAGCGGCTGCGCGCCGCGGGCGGCGGTGCGGTCTCGGGCTCGTCGTCGCCCCAATCGGCGGGCCGGGGCCGCAGCGCGCCGGAAGCCGGCACGACCTCGTCGGCGCGACGATCGGCGTCGCCGGGTCCGGACGCCGTCACGATCCGCCCCCGGCCGCCGACGCGGCCGATTCGCGGTGGGCGCGGCTACCGGCCTCCTCCGGCGCCGCACCGTCGAAGGCGCGCACCGTTTCGGCGGCCGCCACGGCCCGCAGCACCGCCATCGCCTTGTTCCGCGATTCGGTGTCCTCGTATTCGGCCTCGGAATCGGCCACGACTCCGGCTCCCGCCTGCACATAGGCGATGCCGTCCTTCAGCAGCGCCGTGCGGATGGCGATGGCGGTATCGGCGTCACCGGCGAAATCGAGATACCCGACCACCCCGCCGTACACGCCGCGCCGGGTCGGCTCGAGTTCTTCGATCAACTGCATGGCCCGGACCTTGGGCGCGCCCGACAGCGTCCCGGCCGGGAAACAGGCCCGCACGGCGTCGAGCGCGATCTTGCCGGGCGCGAGCCGCCCGGTGACCGTGGACACCAGATGCATCACATGGCTGTACCGCTCGACATGGCGGTATTCGGTGACCCGCACGGTTCCCGGCATACAGACCCGGCCCAGATCGTTGCGGCCCAGATCCACCAGCATCAGATGCTCGGCATTCTCCTTGTCATCGGCCAGCAGACCCTTCTCCAGCAGGAGATCGTCCTCCTCGGTGGCACCGCGCCAGCGGGTGCCCGCGATCGGATGGGTCGTCGCCATTCCGTCCTGCACCGCCACCAGGGCCTCCGGGCTGGATCCCACGATCGAGAACGCGGTATCGCCGGCGCCGTCGGGGATATGCAGCAGGAACATGTACGGACTCGGGTTCGCCGCGCGCAGCATCCGGTAGAGATCGATGGGGGCGCCGCCGTAGTCCATCTCGAAGCGCTGCGACAGCACCACCTGGAAGGCCTCACCGGCCTCGATCTCCGACACCAGCCGGCGCACCCCGGCGCCGTACTCGTCCGGAGTACGGGCGCGGCGGAAATCGGGTTCGGGCTGGTCGAAGACGGAGACGGTGGAGGCCGCGGGCGCCGCCAGCGCGGCGGTCATCCGATCCAGCCGGGCCACGGCGTCGTCGTAGGCCTCGTCGACGTTGTCGGCGGTGCCGTTCCAGTTCACCGCGTTGGCGATGAGGGTGATGGCGCCCTCGTGATGGTCGAACGCGGCCAGATCGGTGGCCAGCAGCAGCACCATCTCGGGCAGCTGCAGATCGTCGATCGTCTGCTCGGGCAGCCGTTCCATCCGCCGTACCGCGTCGTACCCGAGGTAGCCGACCATGCCGCCGGTCAGCGGGGGCAGTCCGGGCAGCCGTTCGGTGCGCAGCAACTCCAGGGTTTCGCGCAACGCGTCGAGCGGATCGCCCCCGGACGGGGCGTCGGCGGGGGCGACGCCCAGCCAGGTCGCCGCACCGTCCACCGAGGTGAGCGCGGACGGGCTGCCCGCGCCGATGAACGACCAGCGCGACCAGGACCGCCCGTTCTCGGCGGATTCGAACAAGAAGGTGCCCGCGCGGTCACCGCCCAGCTTCCGGTAGGCCGAGAGCGGGGTTTCCGAATCGGCCAGCACCTTCCGGGTCACCGGGACGACCCGGTGTTCGGCGGCGAGTTCGCGGAATCGGTCGCGGGTGGTAGTCGCGGGAGTGTGCGCGCCGTGCATTCGGACCATCATTCCAGCCGCTGCCCGCGAAGTCGTGACGCACCCCGCCCGACGCGCCATCGGAGGTACTGTCCGGGTATGAAGATCGGCCAGCTCGCCCCGGCGTTCGAACTCCCGGATCAGACCGGCGCCCTCCGTTCCCTCGACTCCCTGCTGGCCGACGGCCCGCTCGTTCTCTTCTTCTACCCGGCCGCCAACACCCCGGTGTGCACCGCCGAGGCCTGCCATTTCCGCGACCTCACCGCCGAATTCGCCGCCCTCGGCGCGCGCTGCGCCGGCATCTCCGCCGACGCCGTGGACGTCCAGGCCGGGTTCGCGGGCTCGCAGCGGCTGGAATACCCGCTGCTGTCGGACGCCGACGGGTCGGTGGCCGAGGAGTACGGGGTGAAACGCGGCCTGCTGGGCAAACTCATGCCGGTGAAACGACACACCTTCGTCCTCGATACCGACCGCCGTGTCCTCGAGGTGATCAGCAGTGAACTCCGTGCGAACGTGCACGCGGACCGGGCGCTGGAGTTCTTGCGCGGACGCGCGGCGGCGTAACCGTAACTGCCCCTACGGGTTGTGAATGACCTCACCATAGTTTCGTAGATGCCACATGATCGAGCGAAGTCGTGGCAAACTCTTCGTAGCCGGGTGACCGTAGCCGCTGTCGTCACCGGGCCGGAGAGAAGGCGGACCTGTGACGGAGTGGCTGAACCCGATCGAAGGGCGCGCGTGGCGCGCGGTGGTCGCACTATTGAACCGCTTGCCGGGCGCTCTGGACACCGACCTGCAGCGCGAATCCGGCGTCACCCATTTCGAGTTCTGGGTGCTCACCCTTCTCTCGGAAGCCCCGGATCGCCGGCTGCAGATGAGCGAGCTCGCTCATCGAGCTAATTCATCGCTATCCAGGCTTTCCCATGTGGTCTCGAAACTCGAGCGCATGGGATGGGCCACCCGGGTGGCGACCACCGGTCGCCGCGGGGTACTGGCACTACTCACCGATGAGGGCCATCAGAAGGTCGTGGAGGCCGCACCCGGATACATGGATGTAGTGCGGCGGCTGGTGTTCGACGGACTCGACACCGAACAGACCGAAGCACTCGCCGACCTCGGTGAGACCCTCACCACCCATCTGGCCACCGTGCTCGGCGGAGCGGGGCAACCGGCGCCGACCGATTCCCGGCGCTGATCCCGTCGGGCCCGGTTGAACGCCTGCCGGTTCGCGGGGAAGTTCCGCTACGTTCCCGGTGCCGGGCCGCCGGCCAGCAGCACATCACTGTCGAAACACGTATGCGTGCCGGTATGGCAGGCCGCACCCTGCTGATCCACCACCAGCAGCACGGTATCGCCATCGCAGTCCAGCCGTACCTCGTGCACATATTGGGTGTGCCCGGAGGTTTCCCCTTTGACCCAGTACTGCTGCCGCGACCGCGAGAAGTAGGTGGCGCGACGGGTGGCCAGGGTCCGGGCCAGGGCCTCGTCGTCCATCCAGGCCATCATCAGGACCGCGCCGGTATCCCGCTCCTGCGCGACGGCGGCAACCAGGCCGTCCTCGGTGCGTTTGAGCCGTGCCGCGATCGCCGGATCCAGTGCCATCAGCGCACCACCAGGTCCGAGGCCCGCAGTGCGTCCTTGACCTGCGGGATGGTCAGTTCACCGAAGTGGAACACGCTGGCCGCCAGCACCGCGTCGGCACCCGCCCGCACCGCGGGCGGGAAATGGCCGACCGCGCCCGCGCCGCCGGAGGCGATCACCGGGATCGAGACGGCGGCGCGCACCGCCGTGATCATGGGCAGGTCGAAACCGGTTTTGGTGCCGTCGGCGTCCATCGAGTTGAGCAGGATCTCACCCACACCCAATTCGGCGCCGCGTTCGGCCCACTCCACCGCGTCGATACCGGTACCCCGGCGACCGCCGTGCGTGGTGACCTCCCAGCCCGACGCGGTATCGGGCTCGCCGGCGGGCACCGTGCGGGCGTCCACCGACAGCACGATGCACTGCGATCCGAACCGCTGCGACATCTCGTGCAGCACTTCGGGCCGGGCGATGGCGGCGGTGTTCACCGAGACCTTGTCCGCTCCCGCGCGCAGCAACCGGTCCACATCCTCGACCGTGCGGACCCCGCCACCCACGGTGAGCGGGATGAAGATCTGCTCCGCGGTACGGGTCACCACGTCGAGCATGGTGCCGCGGTCTCCACTGGAGGCGGTGACATCGAGGAAGGTGAGCTCGTCGGCGCCCTGGGCGTCGTAGGCGGCGGCCAGGGCGACAGGGTCGCCGGCATCACGCAGGTTCTGGAAGTTCACGCCCTTCACCACCCGCCCGGCGTCCACATCCAGGCACGGTATGACGCGAGTCGCCAGTGTCATGGGTTCTTCTCCTCCCCGCCTCGGGCCGCGGTTTCCCTGTCACCGACGGATGCGGTGGTGGTGGTGTGCACCGCGCCGCGGGTCGCGGCGATCATGTCGAGCAGTTCGGCGTGCACGCCGGGCGCGGCCGCCAGCACCGATCCGGATTCGATATTCCAGTCCCGGCCCTCCAGGTCGGTGACCACTCCGCCGGCGCAGCGCACCATGAGCGCGCCCGCCGCGTTGTCCCACGGATGGTGCCCGAAGACGATGGCCCCGCCCAGAGTGCCGTCGGCGGTGAAGGCCAGATCGATTCCGGTGGACCCGTGCATCCGCACCCGGGACGACAGACTGCTGAGCGCACCGAGCACCCGGTGCCGGAAGAGGCCGGGCACCCGGCCGGTGGATTCGATGTTGAACGCGCCGAAGCCGATCATCGCCTCGTCCAGGACTCCCGGTGCCAGCGGCGGCTGCGGCACGCCGTCGAGCAGCAGCGGGCCGCCCGCGACGGCGGCGTACCGGCGATCCAGCGGCGGGAACCAGGCCAGCCCGATCACCGGTTCGCCGTCGCGCACCAGGGCCAGCAGGGTGCCGGTGAGCGGATGACCGTTCGAGTAGTTGAAGGTGCCGTCGATGGGGTCGAGGACCCAGGCGGTGCCCTCGGTGAGCGCGGGACCCCCGAATTCCTCGCCGTGCACGTCGATACCGGTGCGGTCGAGCAATTGCCCGGAGATGGTGCGTTCGAGTTCCAGATCGAGTTCGGTGGCGAAATCCTTGGACCCCTTGGCGACCGCACTGGGCGCACCCCGCCCCTCGAGGAACCGCGCGCTGACGCCGTCGAGTATCTCGGCGGCGGTGGCCATCAGGGTGGCCAGTTCGGTATCTGCCCTCGTCATCGCGTCAGCGTTCCGTTCGGGGTCAGGTGTCGTTCGTGGATCAGCGGACGGCGGCCAGAGCTTCGGGCAACGTGAAGCGGCCCGCGTACAGGGCCTTGCCGACGATGGCGCCCTCCACGCCCTCGGGCACCAGTTCGGCGATCGCGGTGAGGTCCGCCAGCGCCGAGACCCCGCCCGAAGCGATCACCGGGGCGTCGGTGGCATTCGTCACCTCGCGCAGCAGATCCAGGTTCGGGCCGGTGAGGGTGCCGTCCTTGGTGACATCGGTGACCACGTAGCGGGAGCAGCCGTCGCGCTCCAGACGTTCGAGCACCTCCCACAGATCGCCGCCGTCGCTCACCCAGCCGCGGCCGCGCAACCGATAGTCACCGTCGACCAACTGCACATCCAGGCCGACCGCCACCCGCTCGCCGTATTCCGCGATGGCCCGGGCGCACCACTGCGGGTCCTCCAGCGCGGCGGTACCGAGGTTGACCCGGGCGCAGCCGGTGGCCATGGCGACCTTCAGCGATTCGTCGTCGCGGATCCCGCCGGACAGTTCGACGGCCACATCGAGTTCGCCGACCACCCGGGCGAGCAGCTCCCGATTGGAGCCGCGGCCGAAGGCCGCGTCCAGGTCGACCAGATGCACCCATTCGGCGCCGGCCTCCTGCCAGGCGAGGGCGGCGTCGCGCGGCGACCCGTAACTGGTTTCACTGCCCGCCGCGCCCTGAACCAGGCGGACGGCCTCTCCATTGGCGACATCGACAGCGGGCAGCAGCACAAGACTCACTCGGAACAGCCTAGTTGGTGCGGTTCGGCGCGGCCTATCCGCAGTCCCGCGTGTGGCCCGGGCCGATCTCGCGACGGACCGGTAGCCGGGCGTTCGCCCATCCGGCACGGCGTGCGCTCCCCGATGCCGCACCGCCGACGGAGCCCCGGCGGCGGCCCGCTAAAGTGATATCACCCACTGGGGCGGTCGAGGTGCCCGCTACACTCGTCCCGGACGCGTGAGTGGTCAAGTACGCGACATGTCACGATTTCGAGAAGGTTCGGAGTAGGCGCCATCGATACCGGTCAGTTGATCGCGGATCACTACCGCCTGGTCGAGCAGATTGGTAGCGGCGGCACAGGCGTGGTCTGGCGTGCCGTCGACGAGCGTCTGCAACGGTCGGTGGCGATCAAGCAGATCCACATCAAGCCCAGTTTGCCGCCCGCGGAGCGCGATGTGCTCCGGCAGCGCGCGACCCGGGAGGCCCGCAACGCGGCCCGGTTCCAGCATCCGAATGCCATCGTGGTCTTCGATATCACCGAACACGGCGGCGATCCGTGCCTGGTGATGGAGTACATGAAGTCCCGGAGCCTGGCGATGGTGCTGTCGGCGCAGGGCCCACTGCCGCTGCCGCAGGTGGCACGTATCGGCGAGCAGGTGGCCTCGGCGCTGATCGCCGCCCATCAGGCCGGGCTCGTGCACCGCGATGTGAAACCGGGCAATGTGCTGCTCGACGATCACGGCACGGTCAAGATCACCGATTTCGGTATCTCCCGGGCCACCGGCGACGTCACCCTCACCGAAACCGGTCTGATCTGCGGCACCGCCGCCTATCTGGCGCCGGAGGTGGCCCGTGGCGCCGACCCGACGCCCGCCGCCGATGTGTTCGCGCTCGGCGCGACCCTGTTCCACGCCTTGGAGGGCGAACCCCCGTTCGGATCCGGTAACCCGCTCAAGGTGCTGTACGCCGCAGCCAACGGGCAGGTCAGCGAACCACAGAACGCCGGCCAGGCCACCGATTTCCTGCTCGACCTGCTCGAGGCGGACCCCCGGCTCCGGCCCACCATGCGGGAGGCCCGCGAACAGCTGGCCCGCTTCGCCTACGAGGATTCCGCCGCCGAGCATGCCGGATTCGTCCCGGCGCGGGAGGCGTTCGACCGGAACGGCAATCACAACGGGCACGGCGGCGCTGCCGTCAGCACCATGGAATCGCCCGCGCCCGTCCGGCCGCGGGGCGCGGCCGAGGCCGGACCCGCCCGGCGCCGGCCCGAGCCGCGTGCGGCGGGCCGCGATCTCCAGGAAACCCGCCCGCCGCGGCACGCGGCCGGTCATCCCCCGACCACCACTCAGCCGGTGCAGGGCAAGGGCGGGGGCGGTGTCCGGCGCGCGGTGCTCATCGGTGGTGTCGCCGGGGCCGCGGTGGTCGGCGGTGTGCTGTTCTTCAACTCCTCCGATTCCGGCGACAGCGGTTCCGCGCAGGCGCAGACCTCCGCCACCTCCACCGCGCCGCAATCGCCCGGCAGCACCGCCACCAGCCTCGGCCTGGGTGCCACGCCCAGCAACGGCCAGGTGGAATGGGTGCCGGCCGGCCAGATGATCGAACAGTTCTATCTCGATCCCGCCGGGTCGTGGGCGCTGCTGACCCCCGCGGCGCAACAGGTGTACGGCAGCCAGCAGGAGTTCCAGACCTACTGGTCGACCCGCACGGTGCAGAGTTTCAACCGGATCGAGGCCTTCAAGGGCAACAATCCGGACGGTTCGGTGGATATGCGGGTCAACAACCTCAGCTATGGCGGGCAGACCCGCAATCCGACCCTGCGGGTCGTGAACTCGGCGGGCGCGCTGCTCATCGACAGCGACACCCGCTGATCCGGCGGATCGCTCGCGCGGGCCACGCCGTGGGTGCGCGATCGCGGTGAGGCGCTACCGTGGGTACCGGTGCCGTATCGAGGTCGTGGACTCCGAGGCGAGGGGTCTCCGGACCACACCGGCGCCTGCGCTGAGATTCCTGGTTCGCATCGAGCGATGGGAGACCCGCAGATGACCGATCGAGATACGGCATTGGCCGGGCTGGCGATGATGATCGGCGAGTGGGACGTCACCAGCCCGCAGTTTCCCGGTGAGACCGGCCACACATCGATCGAATGGTTGAACGACCACTCCTTTCTCATGGTCGTGACAACGCTTCCCGGCGCGCACGCCGACCGGGCCTGGGTGGTGGGCGCCGACGAGGGCGCCGAGCATTCGCTGGCCATCCTCCAGCACGGCCGCGACGGCAGCCGCCGGATCTACCACGGTTTCTTCGACGGTCCGCTGTGGCGGGTCTGGCGGGATGCTCCGGGCGGATCGCAGCGGTTCACCGGAACACTCGACGAGACGGGCAACGTATTCCGGGCCACCTGGGAGCGTTCGGACGCCCAATCCGACCCGCGGGACTGGGAGCACGAATTCGATCTCACCTATACCCGGATATCCTGACCCGTCCCGCACCGGACCCGGTCCCGCGAATGCCACCGCACAGGATTCCGGTGTCCCGGCGCCGCCGCGGGTTAGTGTGCGGGGCATGGATATTCGGGGGATGCTCGCCGAGGAGCGCGCAGACATGACCGCGCTGTTGCGGGAACTGTCCGAGGCGGAATGGGACGCGCCGACGCTGTGCGCCGGATGGCGGGTACGCGAGGTCGTCGGCCATCTCCGCTACGACGCCGTCCCACTGGGCGAATACGCCCGGATCGGGCTGCGGCACCGTTTCTCGATCGACGGTGTCAACAACGCGATGGCCGCCGAGGCGGCACGCCGCGCCCCGGCGGAACTGCTGGCGGAATTCGAGACCGCGCCGCGCACGATCTCGCGGCTGTGGCCCCGGCTCGGGCTCGCCGACCTCTTCGTCCACCAGCAGGACATCCGCCGGCCGCTCGGCCGGGACCGCGAAATCCCCGCCGACCGGCTACGGGCGATACTCGACCGGCCCGATCCCTTCGCCCGGCCGTGGCGGCTGACCCGGGGGTTACAGTTCGTCGCGACAGATCTCGACTGGGTCACCGGCACCGGACCCGAGGTACGCGGCCGGGGCGAGGCGCTAGCGTTGGCCATGGTGGGCCGTCCGGTGGTGCTCGGCGAACTCGAGGGCGACGGGGTCCCGGAACTGCGTCACCGCTGTAGTTGACCGCTGTAGTTGGAATCCGCTGTAGTTGGACTCAGCTGTTGCCGAACTCCGAGTACGCCGTACCGATGGGAGACGCGCAGATGACCGAAACGGCACTCGAGTCGTTGGCCAGGATGGTCGGGAACTGGACGACCACCTCGGACCTCTACCCCGCTATGACCGGGCATACGACCATCGAATGGATGTCCGACGCCCGGTTCCTGACGGTCCGATACACCGCGCCGGAACCCGGCCTCGGCCGGACCTGGATCGTCGGCGCCGACGACCTCTACCTGGACCGGCTGATGATCCTGCAATACGACCAGCGCGGCGAGCACCGCGTCTACCAGGGCTCGTTCGACGGACCGCTGTGGCGGGTGTGGCGCGACGCCCCCGGCAACTCCCAGCGTTTCACCGGCTCGCTGGACGAGACGGGGAACACCCTGCGCGCGACCTGGGAGCGCTCGGAGTCCGAATTGGATCCGCGCAGCTGGGAGCACGAACTCGATATCGTCTACACCCGTATCCCCTGATCCGGACCGGAGGAACCGACCGGCCGTAGCGGCCCGCCGAGCGGACCTCGGCGTTCGCGGCGGCCGTGCGTGGACTGCGGGCGAAATCCGCCCGGCAGCACCTACTAGGCTGGTACGGCACCGAGTGTGTGCATACCCAGGCCACCGGACAAGGATCGACACCACCATGACATCCCGTATCGAGCTCGCCCGCGTCGATCTGCGCGGTCGCACTCCGACCACCGCGCAATTGCGCACCGCGTTGCCGCGCGGTGGGGTCGATGTGGATTCGGTACTGCATCAGGTGCGGCCGATGGTGGAGGCGGTCCGGGATCGCGGCGCGGTCGCGGCGCTGGAATTCGGCGCGAAATTCGACAGGGTCACCCCGACGACCGTGCGGGTGCCCGCGGAGGAGCTGGCGGCGGCGCTCGCGGCGCTGGACCCGGCGGTGCGGGCCGCGCTCGAGGTCGCCATCGACCGCACCCGGACGGTGCACGCCGACCAGCGGCGCACCGACACCACCACCGAGGTGGTACCCGGCGGAACAGTGACCGAACGCTGGGTCCCGGTGGAACGGGTCGGCCTCTATGTGCCGGGCGGTAACGCCGTCTACCCGTCCAGTGTCGTGATGAACGTGGTTCCGGCCCAGGCGGCCGGGGTCGAATCGCTGGTCGTGGCCTCGCCGCCCCAGGAACAGTTCGGCGGGCTGCCGCATCCCACGATTCTGGCGGCCGCGCAGCTGCTGGGTGTCGAGGAGGTGTGGGCGGTCGGCGGCGCGCAGGCCGTCGCGCTGCTGTCCTACGGCGGTACCGATACCGACGACGCCCCGCTCACTCCGGTCGACCTCATCACCGGTCCCGGCAATATCTACGTGACCGCCGCCAAACGCCTCTGCCGCGGGCTGGTCGGCATCGACGCCGAGGCGGGCCCCACCGAGATCGCCATCCTGGCCGATTCCGGCGCCGACCCGGTGCATGTGGCCGCCGATCTGATCAGCCAGGCCGAACACGATGTGCTGGCCGCCAGTGTGCTGGTCACCGATTCGCCCGCCCTCGCCGACGCGGTGGACACTGCCCTCACCACCCAGATGAGCGTGGTGAAACATTCCGCGCGGGTCACCGCGGCGCTCACCGGCCCGCAGTCGGGCACCGTGCTGGTGGACGATATCGACCAGGGGCTGCGGGTGGTGAACGCCTACGCCGCCGAGCACCTGGAGATCCAGACCGCCGACGCCGCGGCCGTCGCGGCGCGGGTCCGCAGCGCCGGCGCGATCTTCGTCGGCCCCTACGCTCCGGTGAGCCTCGGCGACTACTGCGCCGGATCCAATCACGTACTGCCGACCGCGGGATGCGCCCGGCATTCCTCGGGACTCAGCGTGCAGACCTTCCTGCGCGGTATCCACGTCGTCGACTACACCGAGGCCGCGTTGAAGGATGTCGCCGGACATGTGGTGGCGCTGGCCGAGGCCGAGGACCTGCCCGCCCACGGTCAGGCGGTGCGCGCGCGTTTCGAGACGCTGTCGTGAGCGGGCGGACGACCGCGGCGGCCGCGGACACCCCCGCGATCCCCGGCTCCGGTATCGGGCTGGACGCGCTGCCGCTGCGGGAGAATCTGCGCGGTAAATCCCCCTACGGGGCACCCCAGCTGCAGGTCCCGGTGCAGCTCAACACCAACGAGAATCCGCATCCGCCGACGCGGGCGCTGG
The DNA here is from genome assembly GCF_040638875.1 of Nocardia sp. NPDC024068. Lineage (NCBI taxonomy): Bacteria > Bacillati > Actinomycetota > Actinomycetes > Mycobacteriales > Nocardiaceae > Nocardia > Nocardia sp. NPDC024068. The sequence goes on from NZ_JBEZYU010000011.1 coordinate 21,230, forward strand.
TGGAGGATGTGGCCGACGCCGTACGGGCGGCGGCCGCGGATCTGCACCGGTATCCGGACCGCGACGCGGTCGGCCTGCGCGGCGACCTCGCGGCCTATCTCACCCGGCAGACCGGCGTCCCGGTCGATACCGCCAATGTGTGGGCGGCCAACGGGTCCAACGAGATCCTGCAGCAGCTGCTGCAGGCGTTCGGCGGCCCCGGGCGGCGCGCGCTGGGCTTCGTGCCGTCGTATTCGATGCATCCGATCATCTCCGAGAGCATCGATACCGAATGGGTCGAGGCGAAACGCGCCGGCGATTTCAGCGTCGATATCGACGCCGCCCTCGCGGCCATCGCCGAACGCCACCCCGACGTGGTGTTCGTGACCAGCCCGAACAACCCCACCGGGCACAGCATCCCGGCCGCCGAGCTGGCCCGGATCCTCGACGCGGCCCCCGGGATCGTCATTGTGGACGAGGCCTACGGTGAGTTCTCGTCCCAGCCCAGCGCTATCGCGCTGATCGACCGCTACCCCGCCAAGCTGGTGGTCAGCCGGACCATGAGCAAGGCCTTCGCGTTCGCCGGTGGCCGGCTCGGTTATCTCGTGGCCGCGCCCGCGGTGATCGACGCGCTGCTGCTGGTGCGGTTGCCCTACCACCTGTCGGTGGTCACCCAGGCCGCGGCCCGGGCGGCCCTGCGGCATGCCGCCGAGACCCTGGGCAGTGTCGCGGAACTGGCCGCGCAACGCGATCGGGTCGCCGCGGCGCTGGCCGAGCTCGGGTTCGATGTCGTCCCCAGCGATGCGAATTTCCTGCTGTTCGGCACGTTCGCCGACGCGCCACGCGCCTGGCAGCACTACCTCGACGAGGGCGTGCTCATCCGCGATGTCGGCATCCCCGGCCATCTGCGCGCCACCATCGGCCTGGCCGCCGAGAACGACGAATTCCTGCGGGTGAGCGCGAAACTGGCCACCACCGAACTGATCGCGCTCCGGTGAGCGCCGAGACGGAAGTGAGTATGAACCGAACCGCGCGAGTGGAGCGCACCACCAAGGAATCCAGCATCGTGGTGGAGCTGAACCTGGACGGCACCGGGCAGACCGATATCGCCACCGGCGTCCCGTTCTACGACCATATGCTCACCGCGCTCGGTGCCCACGCCAGCTTCGACCTGACCGTTCGCGCCGACGGTGATATCGAGATCGAGGCACATCACACCGTCGAGGACACCGCGATCGTGTTCGGGCAGGCGCTGGGGCAGGCCCTGGGCGACAAGAAGGGCATCCGCCGCTTCGGCGACGCCTACATTCCGATGGACGAAACCCTCGCGCACGCGGCGGTGGACGTCTCCGGCCGTCCCTACTGTGTGCACACCGGTGAGCCGGACCATCTCCTGCACGCCGTGATCCCGGGCTCCCCGGTCCGGGGTCGCAATGATCCCGGCGCACCGTATTCGACGGTCCTGAACCGGCACGTCTTCGAATCGATCGCCCTCAACGCCCGGATCGCGCTGCATGTGCGGGTGCTCTACGGCCGCGACCAGCATCATGTGACCGAAGCCGAGTACAAGGCGGTGGCCCGCGCCCTGCGCGCCGCGGTCGAACCCGATCCCCGGGTGCAGGGTGTGCCCTCCACGAAGGGAGCCCTGTGACCGAGGTGGTGCTGCTGGACTACGGGTCCGGCAATCTGCATTCCGCCGAGCGCGCGCTGGTCCGGGCCGGCGCCACCGTCGAGGTGACCGCCGACCACGAGACCGCGCTCGCCGCCGACGGCTTGGTGGTGCCGGGTGTCGGCGCGTTCGCCGCCTGTATGGCGGGGCTGCGGGCAGTGCGCGGTGAACGCATCATCGGACAGCGCCTGGCCGGCGGGCGGCCGGTGCTGGGTATCTGCGTGGGGATGCAGATCCTGTTCGACCGGGGTGTGGAGTTCGGGGTGGAGACCGAAGGCTGCGGGGAATGGCCCGGGACGGTCGACAAACTGCAGGCCCCCGTGCTGCCGCATATGGGCTGGAACACCGTGGACGCCCCGTCGGACAGCGTGCTGTTCGCGGGCATGGATCCCGGCACCCGGTTCTATTTCGTGCACACCTACGCGGCCCGCTCGTGGGAGTTACCACCGAGCGACCACATCGCCGCCCCCAAGCTCACCTGGGCCGATCACGGCGGCCGGTTCCTCGCCGCGGTGGAGAACGGCGCCCTGTCGGCCACCCAGTTCCATCCGGAGAAATCGGGAGACGCGGGCGCGCAACTGCTGTCCAACTGGGTGAAATCACTCTGACCGGCGCGGCCGGCCCGGCGATACCGCCTGCCTGCCGGTCGCCCTGGCGGATCCGGGCCCGTGGTGACGGGCCGGGTACTCGGTATCGACTGAAGATACGCGGGCGTCCGATGGTGTACTACGCGGCGCATTTGGCGTTGGGCGGCGGGGGCGGCGCGGCTACGATGCCCCGCGCGACGTCCACCACATAGTCGCGGTTGCCGTCCACGGGCTCCGTTCCCAGCGCCAGCCGCTCCACCACACAACCGGCCTCGAACAGGACCGGGCCGACATTGTGGCGGCCCGGTTCGATCACCCCGTCGAGTGTGCGGCCGCTGACCACGGAGTAGAGGGTGCTCGGTTTACCGGTGAGCATCAGCGCGGCGCGCATCTGCATACTGGCCGTGTAGGGCACCACCTCGTCGGCGGTGCCGTGGATCAGGAACGCGTGCCGCAGGTTCATCCGTCCCGCCTGCAGCGCCGGGGAGCGGTCGGCGTAGGCCAGCGGGCAGGCCACCGGGTCGCACCCACCGGCGTCGCGCCGGATCTGGGCCTGCAACGCCGGGAAGTCGGCGGCCGGGCCCTGGTAGTGGGTGAACAGATTGGACGGCCCGAACGTGTCGACCCAGTAGTCGAACAGCCCGGCCGGACCGTAGGCAGCGGCCAGTCCGGTGGTCATGGCGCCCTGGCTCCAGCCCCACAGGATGGTGCGGGCGATCCCGGGCCGGGAGCCCTTGATCCACTGGGTCGCGGCGACCAGATCCCGCCATCCGGCCCACAGATTCCATTCCCCGGTGCGCCACTGTGGGCTGCCGCGCAGATCCATGGACAGGATGGGGGTGGCGGTGCGCGCCGCGATCGAGATCAGGTACTCCGAGTACTGGGCGGCGTTTCCGTTGTGACCGTGCGCGGCCACCACCAGCGCGTTGCCGGTGGGGCAGCCGTGCGGCTGGAAGAGCAGGCCGGTGGCCTGCTCACCGTCGACCGGGACCGCGACGGGGCGGGTCTGCACCGCGCACGCCTGGGTCGCCGCCGCGGGACCCGCGGCCAGCAGGGTCGCCGTCAATACCGGTAGCAGTGCCCCGGCCAGGTAGCTCACCGCACGTCTGCTCATCCTTCGAATATTCCACGGCGAGGGCCGCCGGAGCGGGAACTCGCTGGGCCGGTCGGCAATTCGCGTTCGACACGCCGCATGTCGGAGTCCGCCGATACCATCCGCGTCCATGTACTCCTTCACCGCCGAGCAGCGACGGGCCCGGCTCGGCATCCGGCATCGGCTGGCCACCGGGTATCGCGCGGACGATGTGGCGGAGATCGTGCGTTCCATGGTGGTCCTGCACGCCACCGATCCGGCGACCGTGCACCTGTCCGTGGCGGCCAGAGGTCACGATCTCGGTCCGGCGCAGGTCGAGCAGGCCCTGTACGACGACCGCACGCTGCTGCGCATGCTGGCCATGCGGCGCACGATGTTCGTCGCGCCCGTCGACCTGGTACCGGTACTGCACGCCTCCTGCGGCGGTGATCTCGCGGACAAGCAGCGGCGTACCTACGCGCGGTACCTGGACGAGGCCGGTATCGGCGACGGCGACGCCCAGGGCTGGCTCGCCGAGGTGGCCGAGGAGACCCATCGGGCGCTGCTGGCCCGGGGCAGCGCCACCGGCGCCCAGCTGAGCAAGGATGTCCCGGCACTGCGCACCCGGATCGATACCGCGCCGGGCAAGGCGTACTCGCGGCCGACCGGCATCACCACCTGGGTGCTGGTCCTCCTGGGCACCGAGGGCCGCATCGTGCGCGCCCGCCCGAACGGCAGCTGGTCGAGCAGCCAGTACTCCTGGGCCCCCGTGGAATCCTGGCTGCCCGCGGCGATCGAGGATCTCGATCCCGGCACGGCCCGCACCGAACTCGTCCGCCGGTATCTGCATACGTTCGGCCCGGCGCCGATCGGCGATATCAAATGGTGGACCGGCTGGACGCTGGGCCAGGTGCGCAAGGCGCTCACCGGTCTGGACACCGTCGAGGTGGATCTACACGGAACGCCCGGAATCGTCCTCGCCGGTGATCTCGAACCGATCCCGGTCCCGGAACCGTGGGCCGCCCTGCTGCCTCCGCTCGATCCGACCCCCATGGGCTGGCAGTCCCGCGCCTGGTATCTCGGCGACCACCGGCCGCAGCTGTTCGACCGCAACGGCAATATCGGGCCCAGTATCTGGTACGACGGCCGGATCGTCGGCGGGTGGGCGCAGCGCGCCGACGGCGAGATCGTCACCCGGCTGCTCGAGGATGTCGGCGCGCAGGCCGTGGCGCTGATCGAGGCCGAGACCGAACGCGCCGCCGGGTGGTTCGGCGGGGTGCGTCCGATTCCGCGGTTCCGCACTCCCCTGGAGCGAGAGCTGACGGCCTGAAACTCTATGGAATCCAGGTAGATTGCCGGGCGAAACGGATCGAGGACGCCGTTCGCCGGCACCGGGGCGGCCGAGGCGCTGATGCGGCGCTGGTTCGAACGGCTCGAAGCGGCCGGCACTTCGGGCTGTCATCTGCAGACCCTGGTCGAGAACGGCCGGGCGGTCCGCTTTTTCGAGCGGATGGGGTTCACCGGGTACGGACCGACCCCGGTCGTACCCGGGCTGCGGTACCGGGGCACCCGCGTCCATCAGCGAACCATGGTGCGCAACTGCTGATCTCGCACCATGGCCGGTAGGGCCGAACGCCCGGCCACCGCACGGTATCGCCCGTTCCGCAGGTATCCGGCCGGACCGGTCAGCTAGTCGCCCACGGCGCCCGCAGCAGGGCCGCGAGATCGTCTTCCGGGAGTTCGATATCGAAGACCTCGGCGAGCACCTCGGGCAGTTCCGCAAGGGCGAGTTCCCGGGAATCGGCCGAACCGTCGGGACGTTCGGTGGTCAGCGTGCGGCCGTCCAGGATGTGGTGCACACCGGGCAGGAACCGCTGTACGAACGGGCGCTGCGTGAACGGTGAACGCGGTGAGGTCGAGACGAAATGGTTGCCGACCTCGTAGTCGATCCGGTACTGCGGTTCGAGGGTGAAGGTGTACCGGTCCACCCAGCCGTTACCGGCGAATTGGTGCAGCTCCCATTCCACCTCGCCGAGTTCTCCGGTGCCACGCGCCAGCCGGAAACGCCATCCGCCCAGGGTGAACTCGTCGGAACTGTCGACCAGGGCGTACGGTGCGCTCGGCCCGGCCCCGAAACCCACATCCGCCAGCCAGTTCCGGTCGTCGTCGGTGGTGGTGATCCGCAGCAGCGCGTGGGTGGCCGGACGCAGCCCACCCGACCCCATGGTGACCCGCCCGCTCAGCCCGGTGACCCCGAACCCGATCCGCTCCAGAGCCGCCGCGAACACGATGACGTTCTCATAGCAGTACCCGCCGCGCCGCCGCCGCAGCAATTTGTCCTGCAGGGTCGCCAGGTCCAGCGGTATCGGCCGGCCCAGCACGGCCTCGAGGTTCTCGAACGGAACGGCGGTGGTGTGCGCGGCCACCAGATCACGGAGAACGTCCAGGGTGGGTGTGCGGGGCCCGAGGTAGCCGATCCGGTCCAGATAGCGGTCCAGATCCAGTTCCGCGCCGTTCCAGTGGTAGGCGGGGTCGGCCGGCTTCGGCATGGCATCCTCGTTTCTCCGGGGTCGTCCCGAGCAACCGCACGGATACCGCGGATGTTCCCGGGTCCGGGTCTACCGACGCGAACCCGATCGCGCTCAGACCAGCAACGCACTCGTATGCGTCGTACCGGGGCGGGCGAGGACCGCCGCCGTCTCGCCGTGCTCGGCGACGGCACCGTCGGCGAGCACGAGGATACGCGGGCAGTACCTGGCGACCAGGGTCATATCGTGGCTGATGACGAGGACGCCGATACCGTGGGCGAGCCGGGCGCGTTCGATCTGCTCCATGACCGTATGGGCGGTGTCGTCGTCGAGTGCGGAGGTGATCTCGTCGCAGATAAGAACATCGGGCGCGGCGGCCAATGCCCGCGCGATCGCCACGCGTTGCCGCTGGCCACCGGACAATTCCCCGGGATAGCGGGACAGCAGATCGGCTTCCAGGCCGACGTCGTCCAACAGGCCGATGGCGCGCTCTGTGATCTCCGCACGCGCCCGCACACCGTCGAGGCGCAGCGGGCGCGACAACGCCTGCCGCACTGTCCGCTCGGGGTTGAGTGTGGACAGTGGGTCCTGCGGCACCAGCTGTATCCGCCGCCGGTCGCGCCGGGAGCGGCGCGACCGCCCGACGGGCAGCGCCCGGCCCTTAACCTCCAAGGTTCCCGAGGCCGACGTGTGAATACCTGTCAGCACCCGCGCGAGCGTCGTCTTTCCGGCACCCGAGGGCCCCACGATCGCGAGTGCTTCCCCGGTACGGACGCTGATATCGATTTCTCGCAGCAGTTCCTTGCCGCCCGCCGTCGCGGATACCGCGCCGGCACACAGCGCCGGTGGGCCGGATGCGGTGGCTCGCGCCGGCCCGGGCCCCGACCACGCCGCCCGGGCGCGCGGTGGTTCACCCAGCGCGACGACCCGGTCGGCGAGCCGGTGGATCAAGTCGGTGTGGTGGCCGGAGACCAGGACCGCCCTGCCGTCGTCGACGGCGATCGACCGCAGCAGATCGGCGACACCGGCGCGTAATTCGGCGTGCAGGCCCGCCAGGGGTTCGTCGACGACGAGAACGCCGGCCTCACGGACCAGGGCGGCCGCGAGCGCGAGGCGCCGCTGTTCACCGCCGGAGAGTTCGCGCGGACGCCGCCGCAGGTAGCGCTCGGGCAGCCCGACCCGGGCCAGTGCCGCGCGCATGGCGGCCTCGTCGATCCGGGGGGCGGACTCGGCGAGTAGCGACCTGATGCGGTACGCCGGGTTCAGCGCGGCGCCCGGGTCCTGGCTCACATAGGCGAGATTGCGGCGCCGGAAGGACTGCAGTGCGGCGCCGTCCAGGGCGAAGACAGCGCGGCCGGCGACGTGCACCGAACCGCCCGACCGGACCATGCCCGCCGCCAGATGCCCGAATACGGCGCGCATCAGTGTGGTCTTACCGCTACCGGACGGGCCGGTCAGCGCGGTGACCGAGCCGGGCGGAACCCGCAGCGAGGCCGGCGCCAGCACCAGGGCACCGGAACCGGACCGGATACAGAGTTCGTCTACTGTCACGCCGCCGGTCACAGGCTGCGCCGTCCTTTCCCGAAACCGGCGACCGCGGTGTTCACGCTCACCGCCAGCAGACCGATCGCCAGGCTCGGCATCAGCGCCGCGGCCGGGTTGAGCAGGATGCCCGGGGCATTCTCCCGCACCATCACCGCCCAGTTGGCCTCGCCGAGAGTGGTCGGCAATTGCAGGAACGAGGCGGTACTGACGAGGTACATGGCTTCGACGAACCGCAGGCCCAGCTGGGTGAGCAGGGTTTCGCGCAGGTTCGGCAGCAACTCGCGGAATACGAGGTAGCCCGGCTGTTCGCCGCGGGCCCTGGCGGCCTCGATGAATCCGGAGGCGGCCACCCCCGTGGCGGCCGCCGCGAACACCCGCGCCGTATACGGCGTGCCCGCCACCACCGCGACGGCGATCAGTCCCACCACCCCGGAGTCGGGCCAGGAGAGCATGAACAGCAGGATCGCCAGTACGGGCGGGAGCATCATGCCGAGGTCGGCGGTCCGTTCGATCCAGGCCCCGGTTCCCGGATAGAGTGCGGCGACCGAACCGAGGATCGCCGCTGAACCGGTGACCAGCGCCGCGATGGTTGCGCTGACCAGCAGCAACCCCCAGCCGCCGTGCAGCAGCCGGCTCAGGACGTCGCGGCCGAGGCGATCACCGCCCAGCCATGCCGCACCACCGGGCTCGGCGAAAGTGATACCCACCGCGTGATCGACCGAATGCGGGGCGAGCACCGGCCCCACCGCGGCGACGGCGACGATCACGGCGGCCGCTATCAGGGCGGGCCACAGCTTCCGGGGCACGGTCACGGTGTTCATCGCCGACCCCGGTTCGCCCAGAGCCGGATACCGTCCGCGAACAGCAGGCCACCCAGGATGGTCGTCCCGGTCACTGTGACGACTGCCGCGACCAGTGCGGTATCGCGATCGGAGACCGAGCCGGCGATCATGGCGCCCATTCCCGGGTAGTTGAAGATCGTCTCGACCACCAGCGCACCGCCGAACAGGGTGCCCACCGAGGTGGCGAACGAGGTGGCGATGGTCGGCAACGCGAAGGGCAGGACATGCCGGATCAGCACCGTCCGCTCGGGCAGGCCGTTCAGGATCGCGTTGTCCACATGCGGCGCGGCGGCGGCATCGGCCAGCGCACCGCGCACCACCCGCAGATTCCAGCCCGCCTGCGGTATCGCCAGCGCGACCACCGGGAGGATCAGCATCTGCGGGCCGGCCGGGAAGCCGGACCGGTCGGTGAAGGTCACCGCGGGAAGCAGATCCAGCCACAGCGAGAACACCAGCACCAGAATCGTCGCCACGACGAACTCGGGCACCGCGATGACGAATGCCGAGCCCGGCCGGATAATCCGGGCGGCGATACCCGCCGGCCGCAGCGCCCACCACATACCGGCGAGCAGCGCGATCACCACCGTCACCGCGATCGCGATCGACGCGAGCAGCAGCGTCTGCGGAAATTTGCCGGCCAGCAGATCGTTCACCGATTGCCCACGGGCCGTGGTGCCGAAATCCCCGGTGAGCACCCCGCCGAGCCAATCCGCGAACCGCACCGGCAGTGGCCGGTCCAATCCGAGTTCGTGTTCCTTGGCGGCGATACGATCGGCGTCCGCATCGCGTCCGAGGACTGCGCGCGCCGCGTTGCCGGGCAGCAGGTCGACGACCACGAACACCAGCGCGAGCAGGGCGAGCAGCAGACCGAGCCGCCGGACCACCAGGCCGGCGACGGCTTTCACTGCGACAGCCAGACGCGTTCGAGCTGGACGCGGCCGTATCCGCCGAGTTCGGGAAGATCACGCACGGCGCCGGCCGCGACGTCGATACCGTCGGCCATACCCCAGACGATGTAGCCGCCGCGCTCGTGCTGGATCTGCTGGAGGTCGCGGCTCGCCGCGGCGAACTCCGGACCGGCGGGTGCGGCCAGAGCGGTGGTGTAGGCCCGGTCGAAATCCTGGTCCCGGAACCCGGTCTCGTTCCATTTCGTCCGCGAGTACATGACCTTGCTGGCGAAGAACACGACCGAATCGTTGGTTCCCCAGTTCACGGTATAGAAGGGCGCTTTGAGCCAGGTGTCGTCGTAGAAGGCGTTCGCCTCCTGGACGGCCACTTCGATCCGCACCCCGATGTCCTCGGCCTGGGTCGCGAAAACCTTCGCTGATTCGACCTCACCGGCGGCCTCCTGTTTCGTCACCAGGCGGTAGGTCTTCGCGGTATCGAACTTCGCGTCGGCCAGCAGCCGCTTCGCCCGATCGATATCGCGCGTGCGTTGCGGAATGGTCGTATCGAGGGACGGGTCGGCCGTACCGAGCACATCGTTGGCGACCGAGCCGTACCCCGACAACACCTGGGCCACCATCGCGTCGCGATCCACGGCGAGCCGCAAGGCCTCCCGCACCCGCGGGTCGGCGAACGGGCCGTCGGAGGTGCGCATCGCGATCGCGACCGCGATATCGTCCGGGCGACGCACCACTCGCAGATCGCCGCGGGTTTCCGCGGTGCGGCCGGCGATCGCACCGACATTGGACGCGAGGTCTATCTGGCCGCCCATGATCGCGTTCGACATCGACTCCGGGCTGTCGAACAGCGTGACCTCGATCGCGTCGAGCAGCGGCGGCCCGCCGAACCAGCTCTCATTGCGCACCAGCCGCGCGTTGCCGCCGTCGTAACTCTCGAGCCGGAACGGACCACTACCGACGGCCGCGGCGAAATCGGTGGTGCCCTCGGGCACCGTGAACGTCATCATCCGCAGCAGCAGCGGCAGCTGGCTGTTCGGCGCGGCGCAGGTCAGCACTACCGCATTCGGGCCCGCCGCAGTGATATCGCCGACCCCGGCCACGGGAACCTTGGTCTCCCCGGCGATCTCACGCAGGCGCCGCAGCGACCACACCACATCGGCCGAGGTCACCGGGCGGCCGTCGTGGAATCGCGCGCCGTCGGCGAGGGTGAAGGTCCACTTCCGCTGTTGCGCATCGGATTCCCAGCGCGATGCCAGCCGGGGTGCGACATTCGGGTCGTTTCCGGGGACGGTCAGCGGATCGTAGACCAGCGACATGATGAGGAAATCGCTGTCGTTGCTCAGCGTGGCATGCGGGTCCCGCTCGATCTTCGACGATTTTCCCAGCGCGCCGACCCGCAACGTGCCCCCGCGCCGCGGCGGCCCCACATCACCCGCTGCTGGGGAAGACCCATCCCCACATGCGGCGAGCGCCAGTAGTCCGGCGACTCCGAACCCGGCATGGAAGAGTTGACGCCTGTTGAGATCCACCGCTGGCCCCGATCATCAATGCAGGTTAGCCTCCGCTAACTCGAACGAGGTTAACTCCGGGCAGGCGGGGTGGGCAATATCGAGTTGCTTTCCGTTCCAACGAGAACGGCTACCGACGGCCGATCCGGACTGATGGCTCCGGCCGGTCACCGATGCGGTTTTCTACATCCGATCCGTCTTCGCCCGGACAGTGGTGACTGTCGCCCACAATGATGGACCTCAGCCGTCACGTGCTACATATCCAGTCCCAGGTCGAGGACCCGGACCGAATGTGTCAGGGCGCCGACGGCGAGATAGTCGACGCCGGTGCGGGCGTACTCGGTGGCCATATCGAGGGTGAGGCCGCCGGAGGACTCCAGTTTCGTGTCGGGCGCGACAGCATTGCGACGCTGCACCGCGGCCTGGGTCTGCCACAGCGGGAAGTTGTCGAGCAGGACCAGTTGCACGTTCTCGGCGAGCACGGCGTCCAGCTGTTCGAGGGTGTCGACCTCCACCTCGCAATCCAGCTCCGGCGCGGCGGCGCGCACGGCACGCAGCGCGTTCACCACCGACCCCGCGGCGACCACATGGTTGTCCTTGATGAGGGCGGCGTCGCCCAGCCCCATCCGATGGTTCACCCCGCCACCGGCGCGCACCGCGTACTTCTGCAGGGCGCGGAGGCCGGGCAGGGTTTTGCGGCTGTCCCGGATCCGGCAGCCGGTGCCGGCGACCGCGTCCACCCAGGCGGCGGTGGTGGTGGCGATACCCGACAGATGACACATCAGGTTGAGCATGGTGCGTTCGGCGGTCAGCAGACCGCGGGTCGGCGCGACCAGCCCGAGCACCGCGTCTCCCGGCACGATCCGGGTCCCGTCGGCCACGCGTTCGGTCACCTCGTATCCGCCCGCGCCGATCACCTCGTCCAGGACGAGCAGGCCGATATCGATACCGGCGACGGTCCCCGGCTGCCGCGCCACCACGGACGCCTTGACCGCGGCATCGGCCGGAACGGTCGCCGTGGTGGTGATATCGGGGCCGTAGCGCAGATCCTCGTCCAGTGCGGTCCGGATGAGCCCGCGGACCGCGTCGAGGTCCAGTGCGGTATCCACAGTCATCGTCGTTCTCCTCGTCTCCGCGTCCGCCGGGGTGACCGGCGGCCGGGCGGCGCCGCGTGACGCGCGCCCGGCAGGGGGTGGTTCGGTGGGCCGCCGGTCACGACGGCGCGGGCAGCGCGGCCGGTTCGGCGACCACGCAGGGCGTGCCCGAATGGTCCAGTCGCACCACGATTTCGCGGGCCTGCCGCGGCTGCGCGGCGGGATGGTCCGCGCGGGTATGGCAGCCGCGGCTCTCGGTCCGGGTCCGGGCGGCCAGGAGCATCGCCCGGGCCGTCACGGTGAGCGCCTCGTCCTCGACCCGGGTCACCGGATCGGTGGCCGGAGCACCGGTTTCGGCCTCCAGGGCGCGTGCGGCCGCGTCCAGACCCACGCCGTCGCGGACCACCGAGGCGTGCTCGGTCATGGTCCGCTGCACCAGCCCGCGCGGGACGAGCGGACGCTGCGGCCGGGACCACTCCCGCACCCGGGCCGGTTCGCCGACTCGTTCGACGGCGGCCAACCCGGCGCGTTCGCCCATCACCAGCCCCTCGAGCAGGCTGTTGGAGGCGAGCCGGTTCGCCCCGTGCAACCCGGTCCGCGCGACCTCACCGGCCGCGTAGAGCCCCGGTACCGCGGTGCGGCCCTGCAGATCGGTCACCACCCCGCCGCACTGGTAGTGCGCCGCGGGCGCCACCGGGACGAGATCCCGGCGCGGGTCGATTCCGGCCGCCCGGCAGGAGGCGGTGATGGTCGGGAAGCGACGGGTGAAATCGGCGACGGCGCGGGCGTCCAGGTAGACGTGATCGGTCCCGAGCTGCCGCATCCGGGCCGCGATGGCGCGCGACACCACATCCCGGGGTGCCAGATCACCACGTGGATGCACCCCGGCGGTCACCGGATCGCCGCGGGAGTCGACCAGAACCGCACCCTCCCCGCGTACGGCCTCGCTGATCAGCGGCCGGCGCCCGATACCGTCCGGCGAGTACAGCACCGTGGGATGGAATTGCACGAACTCCAGATCGGCCACCGCCGCTCCCGCCCACAGCGCCAAGGCCACGCCGTCGGCGGTCGCGCCGGCCGGGTTGGTGCTCAGCGCGTACAACCGGCCGAACCCGCCGGTGGCCAGCAGCACCGCCGGCGCGTGCACAACCCCGAGGCCGCGCGCGGACACCGCCAGCACCCCCTGCACACCGGTGGGGCCGGTGACCACCTCGAGCACCGCCGTGCCGAACCGAACCGGCAGCCCCGCCACCGAGAGGGCCCGTTGCACTTCGGCCCCGGTCGCATCGCCACCGGCGTGGATGATGCGGCGGGTGCTGTGCCCGCCTTCCCGGGTCCGCGAGACCTGCCCGTCGCGGCCCAGGTCGAAGACGGCGCCCAGATCGGTGAGCGCCGCGACCGCGTCGGGCCCGCTCTCGACGATGGAACGCACCGCGCCGGGATCACACAGGCCACCGCCGGCCGCGAGGGTGTCGGCGACATGCGAGTCGACCGAATCGCCGTCCGGTGCCACGACCGCGATACCGCCCTGCGCGTATTGGGTGGCGGTATCGGTGGGCCCGCCCTTGCTGAGGATCAGCACCCGCAGCCCGCGCAGCGAGGCCGCGCGCGCCGCGGTGAGGCCGGCCACGCCACCGCCGATGACCACCAGGTCGGCGTGGTCCTCCCACGCCGGAGCGTCCTGCCGGTCACCGTGCGGTGACGGTGTCATTCCCCGCCGCCGGGGTTACCGATTTCGATCATGCGCTGCACCGAGTTGCGGGCCCGGTCGGCGGTTTCCACGTCGACGTGCACTTCGTCGCGGTTGTCCGTGAGGCAGCGCAGCAGCGCGGCGGGGGTGATCATCTTCATGTACTGGCAGGAAGCGCGGTCGTTCACGGCCTGGAAATCGATCCCGGGGGCGGCCTTTCGCAGCTGGTGCAGCATGCCGACCTCGGTCGCGACCAGCACCTGCGACGATTTCGCGGCCCGGGCGGCGTCGATCATGCCGCCGGTGGACAGGATGTGCACCCGGTCGGCCGGGAACTCGCCCTCACCCGCGAGATACAGCGCGGACGTGGCGCAGCCGCATTCGGGATGGACGAACAATTCGGCGTCGGGGTGGGTGCGGGCCTGTTCGTTCAGCTCGTCACCGTTGATCCCGGCGTGGACGTGGCATTCGCCCATCCAGATATGCATGTTCTCGCGACCGGTCTCCCGCTTCACATGCGCGCCGAGGAACTGGTCCGGCAGGAACAGCACTTCGCGATCGGGGTCGATGGAGGCCACCACATCGACCGCGTTGGACGAGGTGCAGCAGATATCGGTGAGCCCCTTGACCGCGGCCGTGGTGTTGACATACGACACCACCACCGCATCCGGATGTTCGGCTTTCCACTCCCGCAGGTCCTCGGCGGTGATGGAATCGGCCAGCGAACAGCCCGCGCGCTGGTCGGGGATCAGCACGGTTTTCTCCGGGCTCAGGATCTTGGCCGTCTCGGCCATGAAATGCACACCGCAGAACACGATGGTGTCCTCGGCCGCTTCGGCGGCGATCCGGGACAGCGCCAGCGAATCGCCCACATGATCGGCCACGTCCTGGATCTCGGGCAGCTGATAGTTGTGCGCGAGAATGGTGGCGTTGCGCTGCCGCGCCAGCCGTTTCACCTCGGCGGCCCATTCCGGTGTCGCCTCGACCCCGGTATAGCCCGACGGCCCGTCGCTGATCCGCTCCCGCAGTGCGGTACCCGGCGCCGGGGCCAATTCTGCTCCCATCGTCGCCATGGTCGCTCCTTCCTCCGTGCGATCGGCAACTCCGCCGATTCGCACTCACCAGGTTTTCGACTTATGATCGAAAACGTGGACCAGTTTAGCACCATCCATGAATCCCTCACCGCGGTGTTCCAGGTTCGCCACTTCCCTGCCGGCATCACCGCAGGTGAGAGCGATCACAAGGGGCGGACCGGGCGCCGGGTGGGCGGCCGGCGCAGCGAACTCGCGGTCCTGCTGTGGCAGCGCGCGCTGGACCCGCAGCAGGGCACCTGGTCCCTACCCGGCGGCCGGTTGCGCAACGACGAGGATCTGGACACCTCCGCCCGGCGCCAGCTCGCCGAGAAAGTCGATGTGCGCGAGGTCAACCACCTCGAGCAGCTGTCGGTGTTCAGCGCCCCGGACCGCGTGCCCGGACCACGCCGTATCGCCTCGGCCTATCTGGGCCTGGTCCCACTCACCGTGGACCCCCGCCTGCCCTCGGACACCTCCTGGCATCGGGTCTCGGCACTCCCGGAGATGTCGTTCGACCACGGCACGGTGGTCGAGCACGCCCGCACCCGGCTGGCCGCCAAACTCTCCTACACCAATATCTCCTTCGCCCTCGCCCCCGAGCGATTCACCATGTCGACGTTGCGGGAAATCTACTGCGCGGCACTCGGTTACGATGTCGATACGACGAACCTGCAGCGCGTGCTGACCCGGCGCAAGGTGATCACCCCCACCGGCGACACCGCTGCTCCCGGACGGGCCGGGGGGCGGCCCGCCTCGGTGTACCGGTTCTCCGAAACCGGGCTCCGGGTCACCGACGAGTTCGCCGCCCTGCGCCCCCGCACCTGACCTCCGGGCCGGATTCGCCGGCCACCCTCGCCTGCCCACGGTTATCGGCCGCGGGACACCGTCGAAGGCGGATTTCCGAAGTCGCCTGTATTGATCGAGATGCCGTCATCAGGCGGTGACATGCAGTTGAATGGCGAGTTGGCTATCGATCGGCGACGACAACCGGGTCGCCGTGGTCGGTTGGACTCTTTTCGTTCATTTCTCGACGTGTCGGGGGTACATCGAGCCGTTGCGCCTTCACTGTCGCGGCGCTGGTCTTCGTATCGCTGCCTCGGGCCTGGCTCACGGCCCGAAGTTCGCTCCCAGTGCCCTGCGCACCGACATGGCCGGTTTCCAGTCCGGCGCGCCGCTGACGGCGGAGTCCGGTGAACGGGCCGAATCCGCCTTGCTTGCTGTCCATCCGGGTGGAGAAGGGTCGCAGACGGCCATCGACGATCACTTCGAGTATGCGACCACGTCCGGCTCCGAACACCACGAGTACGGCGCTGCGCCGCGCCCAGACCGCGACATCACCTGTGACGGCCGAGGACAGCTCCTGGATCTCGACCGCATCGTCCACCGATACGGTCGTTTTCGGGCTCGTATACGCGGACCGGGCATGCGTGCTCGGCCGATCGTCGAACGCTGCATCGAGTACCTGTGCGATCATCGGTGAGACTTCCTGCCTCCGACCGTCCGGGAACACATACACAACGAGTTCCTCCGTCGAGCGTTTGCGCGACCGGCTGGATGCGCCGACGCCGGACCGTTTCCCGGAGGATGGAACGTTGTGCTGTCGAGCCCACGGCCCGACACCGGCCTGATCGCTCCACGGGGTCTGGGTGCGGGCTGTTGCGGCGGGCGTGGGCGCAGTGGCACGTTTCCCCGCTGCCTGTTCACCGCCGCTGACACCCCCAGCCGACCCAGACGCACTATCGTTGGCCGCCGTCGACGAAGTGTGGCCGGGCGGCCCCGCCGCAGTGCCCACGACGTTCGAGCCAGCACTGGGTGGTGTTTGGTCAGATTCCCCCGAATTGACCTGCCATGGAATCGTTTCCGGGGCAAGATGCGCGGCGGAGCCCGTGACCTGTGGCGTTGCGGACGGCTGTGCCGTTGCGGTGTCGCGGCGACTGTGCGGACCCGAGTTATCCACTCCACCCGGCATCTCCATCCGACCCTGCGTCCCGTCGTTCCCCGCTACCGGCGCGCGACCCGTTCGAGGCTGTTCCGGCATGATCGCGGTCGGCGCCGGGCGCCGTGCCGGCTCGTTCAGGTGCCCGGCCAAGCGGTCGATCGAAGCAGCCTGGGTGGACAGGGATTTCGTAACGTCCTGAACGATCTGGTCGACACGGTCGAGGCCGGCGGAAAGGTAGCGGAGGATGTGCTCCCCCTTGCTCTGACCGATCGGAACCGTCGCCGCGTCACCGTTGATCCGGTGAATGGCGGCTTCGATGTCCGCTCGACCTTCGCGGGCGGCGATCAATGAACGGCGAACCTGATCGGCCAGCCGCCTATCGCCTTCCTGAAGGTCGCGAAATCTGTGCCCGAGTTGCGTTGCCAGCTCTTCGTAACTTTTGATGTGTGCTCGCGCAGTTCCTTCTACGCCACGGACAGCCGCCTTCTGCGGTACCTCGGCGACGGAATCCGAGCCGAAAAGATCCCAATTCCGGCGAAGCGTCCGCGGCAGTTTGCGGTAGTAATCCTCGACAGCCGGAGAAAATCTGAACTCGGCCGGATAAGTGGGCGCACTCTGATCCGGCATCAGAACCTCGGGCATCTCGGCCATACAGCGCTAGTCTCCCCGGCCGATGCTCACTGTCGGAAGTGCGCTGGGAAACAGCCCGTCATCGGACAATGCCATCCGTCCGATCGTTCCTGAACCTTGCGCAATGGTATAGACGGTGGCGGGACTTCCCATTTTGTACGCGAGCTCATCGAATTTTTCGAGAGGTAGCCGCTCACCCAACCTTGCCGCGAGCTTCGCATCCTGCACGAGCCCGCGGCCCAACCACCCACCGGCCGCTCCACCGGCAGCGCCCAGAGCCGCATGGGTGAGGACGCCACCCATACCGGGTTCCCCCCCGATCTCTTTCATTGCCCAGCCATTGACCGCACCCCCGATGAGTCCACCGACCAAGCCGCCAACGGGACCCCAGAGACCTCCGATCGCAGGCGCAGCGATAGAAGCGACACTCGCACCGAGACTCAGCCAAGGATTTCCCTGGTCGGAGTCGGGGTAGGTGCTGTACTCGCTCATCGGGTGCTCCGCCTGCAGAAAACGTCGGATCGGATCGAGCAGCCCACTGCGACCGGTGTGCACACCGAGCCTCGCTGACCGTCCTGGTCACATTACCAAGTCCGACGGCTCGGCAAAGTCTTGCGACTCCGACGAAAAGTGTTGGATCCCAACCATCCTCGACCGATTACCCTGGCCTGTTGCACCGAAGTACTCACACTTCCGCGCAGGCCTCACCACTCTCCAGCGGTGAGAAGTTGCAAGCGAAGGCGTGGCCGACGCACGCGGCGAAGCATGCCGGGTGGTGGAACGCCGAACGCAAGCAGGAATGGTTCGGCTCCTGGCGCACGCCCACGCCTGGGCGCGGCCGGCGCCGCCGAAACGGGCCCTGTGGGGACACCACCCATCAATTGATGAACGAGCGCCCCCGACCGCCGAGCCTGGTGTGGTCATCATCGGCGGGCGGGGCCGGGGAGTGCGTTGTTCAGCGATGCGTCGATGCCGGCCGCAGCGGTGCTGTCGACCGCGCGGCAGGCAACACTCTCGGCGGCTGTGGGAGACGGCGCTGCGGCCACGATGACGTCCAGGGCGGAACGCGCGGCCAGCAGATCAGCCACCGCCTTGTCGATTCGCTCCCGCTCCCGGTGCAGGTCGGGAAGCATATCGGGGCACGCGGGCGCCAAGCCTTGGCCGTCGTCGATCATGCAGGGCAACAGCGTGGCGATCGTCTGGGTATTGAGTCCGGCCGCCAGCAGCGTTCGAATGTTCTGGACTGTCCGGACATCGTCTTCACGGTACTCGCGATACCCGCTGGGGCGCCGTACAGGTCGTAATAGACCTTGCTCCTCGTAGTAGCGCAGTAGGCGCACACTGACACCGGTTCGCTGAGACAGGGCTCCTATGCGCATATGCCGACCCCATACGGATTCGAGTTGACTCTCACATCGATGTGAGAGTTTAGCGTAGCCCGCATGGCACCGAAGCACGCGATCGAACAGCAGGACAACCGGGTCACCCTCGTGGGGCTCGGACCCATGGGCTTGGCACTGGCCGAAGCATTGTTGAATCAGGGACATTCCCTCACCGTCTGGAACCGCACCCCCGGCAAAGCCGACGGGCTGGTCGCACAGGGCGCCGGGCGCGCGCAGACCGTGTCCGAGGCGGTCGCCGCGAGCCCGATCACGATCGTGTGCTTGAACGACTACGAGACCATGTATCGGGTCTTCGACCTCGCTACCGCGGAGCTCGAGGGCCGCGCCCTTGTCAACCTCACCTCCGGGACACCGAGCGAGGCGCGCACAGCTCTCGCGTGGTCCGCCGAGCACCGGGTCGACTACCTCGACGGCGCCATCATGGTGCCGCCACCGTCGGTGGGCGAACCCGACGCGGTTTTTCTGTACAGCGGTGAGCAGGGCGTTTTCGATCGGCACCACGCGGTGTTGACCAGCATGGGCGACCCACGCCACCTCGGAGCCGATATCGGGCTGGCGGTGCTCTACAACACCGCTTTGCTCGACATGATGTACGCGACCATGAACGGCTGGCTGCACGCGACCGCTCTGCTCGAGTCCGCGAATGTATCGGCGCAGAAGTTCGCCGAATTGGCCCTCGGCTGGTTCATGCCGAGCGTGGTCGACTACGCGTCACTGGCCGAGCGGGCGCCCGACCTGGACGCCGCCGACTACCCCGGCACCCTGGGCACGCTGGAAATGAATCTGAATGCGCTGGAACACATCACCCGCACCAGCGAAGAGCAGGGCGTCCACTCCGGCCCGCCGCGGCTGATGAAGGAGATAGCCGAACACGCCATCGCGCGAGGTCACGGCGGGCAGAACTACCTCGCCGTCTACGAGCTGTTCAAGAAGGCGAGGCCGCGTTCGTGACCCGATTACCACCGGCCTGCATCATGCCCTCACCGAAACCGTGGCGGCACGAAGCCGGCCGCGCGCTCGCCGCGGGAATCTCCCCGGACTCGGCCGCGACCGCGCCGATCGTGGATACCCTCACCGCCCGCTACGCCGAGACTTTCGGCAAACCCGACGACGACGCCCTCCGGCGGCGGATGCTCGAACGACTGGAAGTGGCCAATGTCCCCCGCGTCGCGTGGTACTGGCAGCCTCTTCCCGCATGCCGAGGAGCTGATCGACGCACCCCCGCCCGGATCTCGGCGTGCCACCGAGCCGCCCGGCGCCGCATCCGGAACCGGTGAAGGGTATTTATTCGATACTTGCAGTATTCGGGGTTCGCCGATCGGCCGGAAATGCATATCCCGCATCACGCCCAAAGATGATGACCACGGCGCGTTCGCGGTGGCCGCGGATTAGGCGCGGGGATCCTCGACGGACAGGCGGTGGTACCGGCCGATCCGCGATCTCAGGCCCGCGTCGCTGTTGCCTGGGTGTCCGACGTCGGGTGCGGGTCCGGTGTGTTCAGGGGTGGCGATCGGGAAGGCCGGATCGAAGGTGTCGAGCAGTGCAATGCGCCGCCACCGACCTTGGCGCCCTGTGACTCGGGCAGGCGTCCCGTCGCGCCGGCGGTGTGACGCTGGGGCCACTCTGCCGATCCCTCCGGGGGCGGGTCGATATTTCAGATGCAGTTTGGCGAAAAGGTGCGTATGCATTGTGACCTGCGTCGGGGCCGCAAACGTAACTGCGTGACAGAAGCGCGAAAGTTGATTTTCAGCAGCGACATTCGGGGAGAGCCGGGTTTCGAAGGCCCGCGGCCGGGTAGGCCGTGGAGAGTGGTCCTTGAGGCTGGTGAGACTGGCGGGGCTGAAGTGGCATGACCAACCGGCAGCGAGGACGAGGAGGGCGTATGCGGGTCGATTCAACTGGTCGGTTACAGCGCGGGAGGCAGATTCGCGCGACGATTGCCGCAATGGTGGTGTCCGCAGTACTGGTTGTCACCGGGGGCGGTGTCGTTGCCGCGCAACCCAGTACCTCGCCGGATGAACCGAGCGGACCACCCGCACCCACACCGGAATCCTCGGTGACACCGCCACAGTCGCCCTCGCCCTCGCCCGCGCCGCCCCCGCCACCACCGTCGGAAACGACACCACCGGCCTCGCCGTCGGCACCTGCCCCGGATACCGTTTCACCATCGACTCCTGTGCCGGCGCCGCAGTCCTGCACGCCGGATGGGTCCGGGGGCAAGGTCGATCCGGAGCAGTGGACGCCGACGCAGAACCCCAAGACCACGGTCGTGCCGGGCCAGATGCGGTCGGACTGTGAGGAGCTGCCGGAGGGCTTCACCAAGGCCGACGCCGACAAGGCCGAGACCATGGAGGCCGGATTGGTGGCGCCTCAGCGGACCGGTACGCGGGCTGCTGAGGCGTGCCAGGTGTATTGGCCCGCCCCGTATCAGGTGTGTGGTGCGATCCGTGACAAATACAACGCGCTCGGAGGCCCGAACAGTTTCCTGCTGTGGCCTACGAGCGGGGAGTTGACCAACCCCGACGGTGCAGGGAAGCGTACAACTTTTCAGAATGGGCCGATCTACTGGTCTGCCGGCGGGGGCGCGCACCCGGTGGTGAACCACTTCTTCGCCGCCTGGCAGCGCAATGGCTGGGAGGCCGGGGTCTTGGGTTATCCAACCTCCGATGAGATCGTCAACCCCGACGGTGTCGGCCGCCGCCAGCACTTCCAGCGTGGTGACATCTATTGGCGGTTGAACGAGGCCTACGCTATCGGTGGAGCGATCCGAGACCGGTGGATTCAGCTCGGTGCCGAGGCCGGCGCCCTCGGATACCCGACGACCGACGAAATCGTCGCGGGCAAGTACGACGGTCGCTACAACAACTTCGAGAACGGAACGATCACCTGGTCAGGAACGACAGGTCTCGATGTGCTCTACGGGCCCTTTCGCGACAAGTGGGCCGCCGTCGGCAGAGAGGGTGGGACTCTGGGGTACCCCACCACCGATGAACAGGTGACGCCGAACGGGTTGGGACGCTACGCCCTGTTCGAAGGCGGATCCATTTACCGGAAGAACGGTGCACCCGGTCCTTTCACTGTTGCCGGTGCAATCCGCCAGCAGTGGGGAGACTCCGGCTGGGAGGCGGGCCGGTTCGGATTCCCCACCAGCGATGAGTACGACTTGGACGGCGGGCGCGCCCAGGATTTCGAAGGCGGCACCCTGGCCTGGAACATCGGCGATCCGCGATCCGATTTCGATCCGCCCACCGGCGCCTGCCCGGCGGCCATCTGTGAGAACCCCGCAACCGGGGTGCGCGACGACTCGCCGACCATACAGCGGGCCCCTGCCGACGACAAGCTGCCGCCGCCGTGTAGCGAAGTCAGCAAGATGGCTCCCGACCCCAGCAAACAAATCCTGTGTACCAAAGATGATCCCGCCGGGACGGGACAGCGGGCGTTGTCAGGGCCAGCGTACCCTGCCGATTCCGCGATCCAGAAAGAGTGTTACGACGAATTTCCAGGCGTCCACACCGAGCGGCTGTACTCCTGCCGAGTAGTCGTCGTGAACTACGAGATCATGGTGCCCGGCGAAACAGAGCCTGCAGGCGGGACCCAGCTCATCGTCGAGCTGGAGTCGCGCACCAAGTGGAACACCAAGGTCTTCACTTTCCGCCAGCGGGCCACCGTCGTCGACGTGTGGGGCGCGATGTCCTACGCGAAGCTGAAGATGGCTCCAATCTGCCAAGTACCAGGGCAGAACTGCGACATCCAGGGCACCCAGATGCCGTGGTGGGAGATGGAGGACGGCAAGAAGTTCTTCGTCGAGAACGACATCGATCCCGGCAATATCCCGCAAGACCAGTTGGTCGGGGTCAACAAGCTGGCGGTGGATTTCAACTTCCGGCCAAGTGACTCCTACAGCTGGGCAGAGATCGTGCACGTGCAGGAAGCCCCGCTGGCCGTGATCCGCTGCGACAACATGCTCTCAGCGAACAAGCCAGGGTGCGTTTTTCCGGAGATCAGGCCGGTGCTGACCTATAACGAACCAGCGAAGGTCGGAGAGCTCGCCGGCCACATCGCCGCAGCGCAGAACTCCGGCGTCCCCGGAGGTGTAGGCGGAACACCGCTGCACAAGGGCACCCAGGAACTCGAGACTGTGAACAGGGACATTACCTGTAAAAAGAATCCGAGGGTTCCGAGTCCGGTTCCGACCGGTCGTGACTGTGATGAGTACCCATTCGCATCCAGCCGCGAAGGCGGTAGTTTCGGTGGTGCGGAACGGACCTTCACCGATGGATGCTTGCTCCCTGATGTCGCCCAGGGCGTCACGGGCCCCGGCTACAGCATCTGCATGATCAATCTGAGCCACAACCGAAGTGGCGGCAGCTCGGCCCGCTGGTTCTATCACTGGAATAGGGTGCTCAAGGATGACCCGTTCTATGTGCAGGCGCTGAACGGCTCTTTGCCGACGCCGTAAGAGCGCGACAGGGCATGGGAAAGGTGGTAGTGGTGAGGTGGACCGTTTCGATACCGAAACCGGAGACGATTCCCCCGTCGGCGACTGGCCTCGACGGCGAGGCGTCCTCCCTCGAACAGGCCGCCCATGCCCTGGTGCAAGCCGCGCGCGAATTCCTTCACTCCCGGCAGCGTGCGCCCAGTTCGAGTTCGGTAGAAGGCCACATCGATGGAAAGATGATCACCATCGAGGGCCTGCTCGACCCAGCCCGGCCCGAGCGTGAAGTCGTCGAACAGATCATCTCCGTCGCCGCCACCACACCACCTGCGGTCACCCCCAGCGCCCCGGCCCCCGAACAGCCCCGACGGCAGCCGCGGCAATCCCTCCACCCAGGCAACATCGAAACCCAGCTCGCGCGCCTCCAGCACTGGGCGCAAACCCGACTGGACCGTAACGCGTTCACTCCGGCTACAGACATCGATCTGGATGCGGTCGAACACAGTTGGGCGATAAATCTTCCCGCCGACCTGCGCGTGTTGTTCCGCCACGTCGGCGAATACCTGCCGACATTGATGCCCGGCTACGACTTGCTGACAGTGGCCCGCAGCAACGAAATACGAACTGTGTGGCTCAGCATCGGCACCGACCAGCGAGAACGGATCCCAGAGTTCGCGGCCGAATTCGATCCGGCGGAGTTGAGTGCTGAACCCGCGGGCTCGGCTTGCGAGCTGTTCCTGCCCGAATTCATCCCCGTAGCCGACCGCGGCGAGACCTTGTTCGTCGATACGCGCGCCGGTGACCTCACGGGCTGCGTGAGTGAATACAGCGCCGAGGGTGCCTCCGACGGCTGGCTGTGGCCATCGATCACGGCCATGTTCGCCGTGCTCGCCGACAGCGTCGAGGAGGGCACCACCTTCCTGGGTCAGCGTCCCGTCGTGCGTGATCGGACGTTGTTCTGGCAGTGACAAACCCGCGGCATGACCGACCTCTCGCAGCTGGACGGAGCGTAGCCGAAGCCCCGGATCGCGCCGGCCTCCATGGACGCCGGTCCGGCCCGGTCTCTGTCCCCGTGGCCAATGAGCAGGGCGGATCCCGGTGCTGATGAGCTCTTACCCCTCTATTCGTCGTCGTACCCGCTCTCGGCCCAGTCGGCGAACTCCTGCCACTTGATCGGGATGCCGCTCTGCTTCCCGACCGGCACCCAGTCCAGTCCGCCACGCGAGATCTTCATGGTGCCCAGCTTTCTGTCGTCGACCTTCACGTCGAAATCCATATCGATACCTGCGATCAGCAGGTTCTTGGTCGACAATCGCACCTCGTGTTCAGCCACACCGGCCTCCTCACCTACTCGCTGCCACCCAGCTCGGCTGCCATCGCGCCGATGCCGAGTCGCAGGATCGCGCCACAGCGAAATCGGCCGAGTGCGATCAGCATGTCATTGAGGCGGTCATCACCCTCACCCAACGAGCGGATCCGGCGCGCCGGCAACGCTTTCCGGTCCGGTTCCTGGCCGCGGCCTGAATCGGCCGAGGGCGCCTCCCTCTCCGAGCCGCGTTAAGGGTGTACGTGGGCGAGGTAGTCTGCCCAGCTGGCTTGGGCGTAGTGGGCCCATTTCTGGGCGGTGCCGGGGCCGACGCCGAACAGGTCGCTGATGACCATGGGTGGGAGTTCTCCGGCGGCGGTGATCATGGCGGTGTTGCGGGCCGAGCGGATCGGAAGCCCGTGCTCGGTCAGCATTTCTCGCAACGAGTGGGAGTGGCGCGGGCGGCCCGGTGGTCGGCCGGGAAACAAATAGGCCGGTCCGGGCCCTCCGGGTCTGATCATCGTTTGGATGGCATCGGAGACGATGAGCCGGTCGATCAGGCGAGCCAGCGTTGGCGGAAGCAGGACGGGGTGGCGGTCGATGGTGAGGAAGGCTCCGGTGCCATCGCGGTGGAACCGGTCGGTGGTGAACTCGACGATGCGCACCAGCGGCAGGGCATAGAGCCTGCTCAGCGCTCCCGCGACTCGTGCTGCCAGCGGGATGGATTCGTCGGTCAGGCAACGGTGCAGTTGCTGCTGGTGGGCTTCGAAGCCTTGAAAGTCGTTGGGCAGTCCGCCGGTTTGGGTAGGAATATCGAGGCCGGCAGCGAATCCGCGAGCCTGGAGCCAGCGGAAGAACACAATGACCGGATGCGATTTCGACGGGTGGGACAGCAGGAACCCGTCTATGTGATCTTGGGTCAGGTTCTCGACGCCGGCGTCCTGGGCGTGGAGCCAGGTCAAGAACTTGATGGCGGACCGGATCTGAGTGCGGTCGGCGCTGGCAGCGCCGACACGGTAGGGGCCGCGGGCGGCGCGGCGGTAAGCGTCGCGGACGACGTGCCAGTCGGCGAAGGGCCGGATGATGTGTTGCTGGCTGGGAGGGAGTTGGGCGAGGGTTCGCCCGGACCATAGTTCGAGCTGGGCCAGGGGCTCGTTGCGGGCGGGCAGGACGCCGGCGCCGACGAGCAGCGCCCGGATGCTGTGGGTGGCATGGCGTTGGGGTAGTTCGTCGAGGGCGGCGTGGGTGATTTCGCGGTGTTCGGCGACCAGCTGTGACAGCAGTTTTCGGGATTGGCCGGTCCGCAGCCAGGTGATCACCGACCCGGCGTTCGCGTCGGCGAGGGCATCGAGCAGCGGTTGCAGTTGTGGGATCACGGTACCGGTGTCGTCACTGAGTAGGTTGCGCGCCCGTTCGGCGGCGACGCATTTCGTGCAGGTTTGATCGACCATGAGCCGGCCGTCGCGGCCGCAGCGTCGGCAGGTGAAGTTCAGTTCCAGCCCGCAGCAGGTGGTGCAGAGCCCACCGCCGGGCTCGACGCCGACCAGCACCCGGGTCCGCCCGCAGCTGCTACAGGGGCTGGCATGGTTGACACGGAATTTGTAGCAGCGTCGGCAGACCGTGCCCAGCGGCCAGCGCGCGCCGACCACGTCGTCGTTGTCGCAGAGTGCGCAGGTCTCGGTC
Source organism: Nocardia sp. NPDC024068 (assembly GCF_040638875.1). Classification (NCBI taxonomy): domain Bacteria; kingdom Bacillati; phylum Actinomycetota; class Actinomycetes; order Mycobacteriales; family Nocardiaceae; genus Nocardia; species Nocardia sp. NPDC024068. The sequence continues at coordinate 47,118 of NZ_JBEZYU010000011.1, forward strand.
TTGCGCGGCCAGCAGGTGACGCAGTGGAACGACTGGCCGACGACGTTGGCTCCTCCGATTGCTCCTGGTTCGGCGGTCACGATCGCGACAGCCGCGCGCTGGTGGGACGACGGTGCGGGGCGGAATCCTCCAGCCGGGTGCGTTTCCATCACTATGATGTTGAAGTGTCCGGTAGCGACAGAGAGCCGAGGCAAGTCGAACTCATCGGACCTGCTGCCCAGGTGTTCACCTATTCGATCGCGGCCGGTCTGATGTTATCGGGGCCTGTGCTCGCGTTGACCAGTGATTCACTGTGGAATGGGTTGTGCCCGGCGATCATCACTTTCCCGATCGGCCTCGCCATCGCGGTGACCACCTGTGGGCAGAGATGGGACGCGAAGCGGTTCCGGGCCGTCGGAGTTGTTTCGGCGGCGGAGATCGTCGCGGTCCGGATCCGTAAGGGGGGCGAGAATCCGGACGTTGCCGAACTTCGAGTCCGTATCACTGGGCCGGGTTTCGATACGTTCAAGGCGGACTGCGAAGTACCGGCCGGTATCCCTCGACCGCAGATCGGTGACCAGCTCCAGGTGGTGGTCGATCCCGCCAACAGCGACTTCGCGATCGGCTACGACCACTTGTTCGAGCAGGACTGACCGGCCCGGCCCAAGGATCGGAACCGGCTCACACGACGCATTCTGTCAGCGGCCTGCTGTGAAGCGGATCGGTCTTCAGATCTCGCAGAGCCACGGAAGGGCGGCGAGACGCGTTGTTCAAGGACGTCTGCGGCCATCGATCTCCGCGTGGAGGTCGGCGAGTGCGCGGACCAGCTGATGGATTCCAGGGGCTTCGACCGGGTAGTGCCCTGCGTTGTCCAGCACGGTCAGCCTTTTCGGCGCGGCGATTCGCTCGAAGAATTTCTCGCTCAGCGATAGTGGCGTCCAGGCGTCGGCGCCGGGATGAACGAGCCATACCGGGCAGGTGGTGAAGTTCTCGGGTTCGACGTGCGGTGCTGATGCGAGGTAAGTCCGTAAGAATCCCAATGGCATCGAGGCCCCGCCGCCGTGGGGGTCGGCGGCGACCAGCCGGGTCAGCTCCGGATCGTTGGACATGGCAGGCATGTTCGCCATCCACCGCATCGGAACCCGGACGCGGTCGACGGCAGGAGAGAGCAGCCGTGAACCGTAGCGACCCAGCCACGGTCGGCGGGCGATCGCGCTACGCACTTGCGGCAGGCGGGGATCGAGCAGGCAAGTCGCGACGACGGCGGCAGCCAGCCCGGTACGGGCGGCGGCCTCATAGGCGAGCATTCCGCCCATACTGGCCCCGAGGATCACCAGCGGCCGGTGATCCTCGGCATGCCGGTCTCGGATCAGCTCGGTGAGACAGTCTGCCCAATCCGGGTATCGGATGCCGTGTCGAGCACGGACTCGCGTGCGGCCGTAGCCCGGTAGGTCGGGCACCGCCACCTCGTAACCTTGCTCGGCCGCCAGCGCCGCGAATGGCCATACCGCCGCGGCGTGACCGCCGGCTCCGTGTATCAACAGCATCCGCACCCGGGCGTCCGCTCGGACGATGCGTTCGATGTGTACCTCGTTGCCCCGCCAGTTCCACCATGCCGACTCGGGCCGCAACGCGGGATCCGGCCGCAGGTCCGGGGGAAGGAACTTCAGGTAGGAGCTGTGCATGCCACAATGATTCGAGCAATCCTCGGTTTTGACAACTCGACTTCGGGACCCGTATGTCCATTCCCCGCAAAACCCCGCGCCAGCAGCGATCGGAGTTCACCTTCGACGCAATCCTGGACGCGGCTGCTCGACTTTTCCACCAGCACGGCTACACCGCGACCACCACCAACAAGGTCGCCGAACTCGCCGGCGTATCCATCGGCACGCTCTACCACTACGTCCCCGACAAGGACGCTCTGCTCTACGCACTCGCCGACCGTCACCTGCGCCACGCCGCGGCGGCACTACTCACCGAAACCGCGGCCCTGCGCTCCGAAGCGCCCCCACTGGGCGAAATCGTGCACCGGTTGATCACGGCGGTCGCACACCTGCACCGCACACAGCCGCACATGCACCGGCTGCTGTTCGAGCAGGCACCTCGAACACCTGAAAGCATCGCCCAGTTCCGGCAGCTGGAACAACGTCTCGCCGCCGAGGTCGCCTACCACCTGCACCGGCTCGACCTCGGTGGCCCCGACGCCGAGCTCACCGCGCTGCTGTTCGTGCAGGCCGTCGAAGCGCAAGTCCACGGGGCGGTCCTCGACCCGCCACCGGGCCACACCACCGAACAATGCGTGCAGGCCGTGATCGACTTCTGGATCCGATCGCTCACCAACTGACACCGCCCCTGTCGCTGCGACTCGCACGCTCCACCCGCCGCCCGGCGGCCTCAGGCCGGCGAGTCCGTTCGCCGGAGGTGTTCGAGGACGAGGCTGCGGACGGGTTCGACGTCGGCCAGGAGGCCGTGTCCGGCACCAGGGAGAATCACCGTGTGCGCCCCGGCACGCCGCGCGACTTCCGCGGCCGCCTCCGAATCGTGCACCTGGCTCGCCCCGGCCAGGGCGACGAAGGTCGGGACCGGCAGCAGGGTCAGCCCATCCGGCAGGTGGGGATAGACGATCGGCGAGGCCGGGAAGTGCGCGGCCCCGTGAGCGAGCAGGTCGAAGTAGGCCTCCAGATGCGCCGGCCCGCTGCCGGGAGCGCCCGGTGCCAGCACGGCGCGGGCGTCCTCGAAAGTCGGGTGTGGGTCGCGGTTCCGGCCCAACTCCTCGAACTCGGGGCTGAGCCCGGCGAAGACCAGAGGCGGATCGAGCAGGACCAGGCGCCGAACCCGTTCGGGATGGGCGAGCGCGAACCGGACCGCGAGGTGCCCGCCCAGCGACTGGCCGCACAGGTCCGCGGCGGGTAGCCCGAGCAGATCGAAAGTTTCCGCCAGCCAGTCCACGAGATCGTCCATGCTGGTCAAGGCAGCGCCGGTGTGTCGGCTGCGGCCCGGCTCGCCCATGATGTCCACGGCCCGCACACGATGCTCCTCGGCCAGTGAACCCACGACCGGATACCACATCCCGGACGTGCCACTGTATCCGTGGAGCAGGACCAGCGACTGTGCCGCGGACGGGCCGGCGGACGTGACCCGTGTCGTTCCGTACCGACCCGGAAGATCTGCCGTCTCGACCGGTACCGGCCAGTGTGCCATCACCGCGTCGTAGGCCCCGAAATATGCTGCCTCCAGCTCAGCGGCGGCGAACGCGCTCATCGCGGACTCCCCGACTCGAATCGGCGGCGCTCACCCAGCAGGAGCAGGGCATACGGTGCAGCGTCGACCCCTCTACTCGACTGGTCGCGGTCCGCAATGGGTGCTTCAACCTCCCTCGGCCGGGATCCCCGGTCAGTCATTCTCACCACTCCCTTTTTGCAAGTCAGCTGTATTATTACAGGTGTATGGAGTCAGAGGGAAGGGGTTCGCGTGCCCAAACAGGTCGATCACCGAGAACGTCGCGAAACCATCGCGCGCGCCCTGTGGCGAGTAGTGGAACAACAAGGTTGGACCCGAGCGACGATGCGTGAGATCGCCCGCGAGGCGGGCGCCTCCCTCGGACAGGTCCAGCACTATTTCAGCTCCCGGACAGCGATGCTCGTCTTCGCGATGGAATTCGCTTCCGAACAGACCTCACGCCGCGTCACCCGAAGCCTCGACCGCCTCGGCTCACCTCCACACCCGCGCGACGTACTGCGAGTGACGCTCATGGAGATGCTCCCCCTGCACCCGGACGCCCGCGCCACCAGCCGTATGAGCGCCGCCTACACCCTCGAGGCGTTACACGACCCAGAGCTACACGAACAGGCCCGCCTCGGACTACACGACGGCAGAGCTCTGACCAAACGCCTGATCAGGCAAGCAATCACCGATGGCCATATCTCCTCGGATCGTGAACCGGCCATCGAGACGAACCTCCTGCTCGCGCTGACCGGCTTCACCCCGCTTCTCGACTTCGACGTCATCGATCCCGATGCCGCGCTGACCGCCATCGACTACTACCTCGACAGACTCTTCGACCGCACGTCACAACATCCCGAGCGGTAGAGGTCCCCGAGGTCCACCCACGCATGTCCAGCAAAGGGGCGTTCCCGGGCAGAACTCCGGCAACAATCATCGTTGACCGGCGATAATTCAGGTCGGTGTCTCGTCGCGCAGGGCATGCTCGCCCGCTGCGGTGAGATGGACCCAGGTGCGGCCGCGTTTTCCTTCGTAGCCTTTTTCGATCTCCACCAGCTGGGAGACACCGCCGCATCACCTCGTCGAGGCAAACCGCTGATAAGTCCTGAACCGGAGCCGGGTCCACATCGGCCGACGGGCGCGACCGCCGGGTACGCGTACGGCGTTGTCCTTGTCGAGCGCCGACTCCAGCCGGCCGGAATTCGCCGACCGCACCAAAACGACGCAACACCAACGTAGTTCGATCGGCGAGCGTGGCCGAGGAAGCCGCAGGATCGCCGATCTGGACCCAGCCGGATTGCCGATGCCTTCGGGTCAGTCCGTTGCTCGGCGGTGTATCGGTTGCCCGGCAAGGGCTTCGGTGACGGTGAGGCTGTCTTCGTACACGGCGTATCGGGTGATCAGTCCGTTTGTGACTGTGAGGTGGAGGGCGCAGAGAGCCGTGTAAGGCCGGCCTGTGGCTTCGACCGTCTGGCGGATATCGCCGAGCACGACTGCGTTTCGGCCGTCGACCAGCACTTGTGACGCTTTTCCCGCCGCTTCCTCTGGGATGTGGAAGGCGGCTATTGCCCGGAAGTGGTCGGCGACGTCGGCGCGGGTGGAGCGAGGACGGATCCACGGCACCGCCGGATGGCCGTCGACCGGCCAGTTCAATTCCCATTCGACGTGTTCGGCGAACAGCTCGGCGATCCGGTCCGGGTCGCCCTCTCCCAGTCGGTGGAGGAACTCCTGCACGGTGGCGCGAGTGCTCGTGTTCGTCTCGGCCGGGGTGTTCACGGTGAACTGGTGGTCGGATCGGATGAGCCCGTTCTCTCCGAGGGTGACGAAGGTGCGGCCGGTCCAGGCGATGTCTCCTCCTGCTTCGGGGCCCATGTGAGTGGTGAAGGTGACCATGTCGTGGTGGCCAGTCGCGTCGCCCGCGGACCAGAAGATATTGCCCGCATCGCGCACCAGCGTGTTGTGCGCCTCGGAAATGCGCGCTTCGATGCGGCCGTGACCCTGGTACCGCGCGGACTCGTTGGTCTCCACACCGTCCACATCCCAGAGGCCGGCGATGAGGCGACGGCGCGCCGCCGGGTCCGGTTCGTTCCACACCGCGACGTAGCGGTCGACGAACTGCTCGATATCGATGTCGATGTCCATGCATCGAACGTTATTGCCGCTTCACTGACACCTTGTGTCAGTGAAGCACGGCAGACTCGATGGCATGCGTGCGAGCCGACTCGTGTCCATCCTGCTGCTGCTACAGAACCGGGAACGGATGACGGCACAGGAGCTCGCCGGCGCGCTGGAGGTATCCGTGCGCACTGTCTACCGTGACATGGAGTCCCTGAGCGCGGCGGGCGTCCCGCTGTACGGCGAATCCGGTCATGACGGCGGATACCGGATCCTCGGTGGATTCCGGACCCGGCTGACGGGACTGACCGTCGATGAAGCCGACTCGCTGTTCCTGTCCGGGATACCGACGGCCGCTGCCGACCTGGGCATGGGCGCGGTTGCCACCGCCGCGCAACTCAAGCTGATGGCCTCGCTACCGGCCGAGCTGCGCGACCGCGCCGGCCGGATCGCGCAGCGGTTCCACCTCGACGCTCCGCGGTGGTACCACGAAGCCGACCGCACCCCCCATCTCGGCGTGGTCGCAGACGCAGTGTGGAACAGCCGCACCGTGCGGATGCGATACCTGCGCTGGACCGAACCCCAGGAGATAACCCGGACCGTGCAACCCTATGGGCTGGTGCTCAAGGCCGGTCACTGGTATCTCGTGGCCTCCACAGACGAGGAGCTCCGTACCTACCGCATCTCGCGGATCATCGATCTCCATGTCCGCGACGAGCGATTCAACCTCCCCGACGGGTTCGACCTGGCCGACTATTGGCAGGGCTATCTGAAGGACTTCGAGGCGCGCCGTCACCGCGACGAGGCGACTCTGCGCCTGTCCCCGAACGCCTTCCACCGATTGCCCTACCTGTGGGAACCGGCCACGATCGAAGCTGCCCACCGGAGCGCGGCGCCCGATGCAGACGGCTGGACCAGGGTGACGATCCCGATCGAGTCCGCCGAACAGGCACTGCCGGAACTGCTCAAACTGGGCGCCGAAGCCGAGGTCCTCGGCCCACCGGCGCTCCGCGACCACCTCACCCGAACACTCGCCGCCATGACGCGCGTCTACCAACGTTCGGATCGACAGTTCGCGGGCGTTGCCGGCTCCGAACGATGACCTGCCGCAGGACCGTTCCACGCGTGATACCCACCCGATGCTCCGAACCGGCAGGGCGTTCGTGAATGGGTGCGTCCGGGCTGGTGCCGACCCGTATGCGGATCACTCGATGGCGGCGAAGTTCATCCGCATCCACGGGATCCATGCGCCGGTGCCGGGGTCACGCTCCCACAGCGCGGACATCGACGACCCGTCTGCGGACGGCCGGAGAGTGCTGCGCATTCCTTCGCCATCGAAGAGCCAGGACCCATCGGCGTTCGGATGTGCCGTCATAGTGCTGTACGAACCGGAGGCGTCGAAGGCCCGCATCGCGTAGGTACCGGCCTCCGGGTCGTAGTCGCCGATCAGTTCGAGAGCCCGAGTGCGCTCACCACCCATCATGACGTCGACGCGGTGCAGGATCCAGCGGCCCCCGGTCATCCACTCGTATTCGTCTGTGCCCTCGATTTTCATCGTCTGCCGGCCTTGGTCGTCGAGGACGACACCGGAGGTCTGCCACCTGCCGATGATCGTTTCGAACCGGAGCATCGCGTGGATGGGTGCGGCCATTCGAGATTCTCTCTTCGTAGACGGGACACACGCGCGGCCCCGAACACGGGTTGCATAGATGCTCGGGCGATGCGCTCATGGAGTAGACGAGCGGGACCGGGCGAACTCATCGCACCTTCGATTCTCGATGAACGCGTGAGGATCGGGCTGCCGGACCGATCCCTACCCGTGCTGCCGTGGGAATGCGTGGGGATCCCACCGCCGCCCGAGGCGGGCCGAGCGCCGGGCGCTCAGGTCTTCATCTCCGGCCGCGGGGCCCGCGCCGGACTCTCGTGCGGCAGCACCTTGACCACGGCCCAGGCGATCACCTCGATGAACCAGAACAGCACCAGGAATACGGTGACCACGATGGTCGGAATCGCCAGGAACAGGATGGACAGCACCGCGACCACGGTGAACACCGCCAGGGCCGGCGGGGTGATGCCCCGCAACCGGCTGCCGAACCGCACCGCCGTCCACATCATCCATTGCCGCGGCACCGAGACATCGCATTCGCGGAGCGCCCGCCGGAATATCCCGTCGGCGTCGACCGCGCTGACCACTTCCGACCGCAGCAGATAGTCGTGCAGGATCGCCGCACGGGTGTAGACCCCGTAGCGCGGTACCAGCCAGACCACCGGTCGCGGGACCGACGCGAAATCGGTACGGAAACCCGCGGGTACCTCGAACTCTTCCTGTGAACCCGCGTAACGCAGTGGCTCCCGCACCTTCCAGAACGTCCCGTCGATCTCCTCGACTACGAGCGCACTGGTGAACCCCACCGAACCATCTCCCCTGTCGTCCCGTCGATTTCGCTCAGCCTACGACCGGAGTGCGGGGTACGTGCGCCGGGATGCCCGGGCGGTCCCGATCACCGGGAATCCGCGCGGACGCCGTGCGCGGGCCGGGCCGCGGGACCTCAGCCGGGCGGGGTCGCGGCGGGCGAATCTCGTTTGGGTGGGCCGTCATCCGGTGCCGCACCGGTCCCGGGGGCGGCCGGCCGCATTCCGCCCACCGGTGCCGGATCGGGCGAGACCTGCTGATACGGAGTGGATTCGGGCTCCGGATCGGCGTACGGCTGGCGCCGGGACGTACCGAACGGGCTCATGAAGCCGGTGCCGAGGTCCTCGGTCGTACTCAACCCCGCGAGCAGCAGAACCACCAGCGAGGCGACGAACGGCTGGGCCAGCAGAGCGATCGAGCCGTCCAGATCGACCGGCAGCGCCACGATCTGCCCCACCGGCGGGTCGACGGGTCGCGGATTGTTCCAGTGGTTGACCGCGTGCCCCGCCCAGGACATCACCCAGGCGCCCGCCACCGAGCCGAGCAGCAGGCCGGCGAACTGGATCGGTCCGCGCATCCGGCGGTGCCGCCACGCCGCCACCGCCGACAGCAGACCCGTGACGGCCCCCGCCGCGACGAACAGGGCCATCGCGTCGAAGCGGTGCAGGCTTTCGCCGACCAGCCCCGCACCGCGTCCGGGTTCGACCACCAGCAGTCGTTCGGTGGGCGCGAGCAGACCCCACAGACCGCCCACGACCAGGCTCACCACCACCACGACGGCCAGGAGGACGCCCGCGGCACGCAGCTCCCGGCCCGCTCCGGCGAAACGTGTACCCGGCACCGCTACCGCGCCTCGGCCGCGGTGGAATCGCTGATGCCGTGCCGGGAGCATTTCGCCGACCAGCCGTCCGGGTTGACCTGCACGACCATCCGGCGGCCGCAGTGCTCACAGAACCGGGGCGGTTCCAGGCCGAGCGCGACGGCCCGGGATGCCGGTTCGTCGTACCCGGGCGTGATCGGCCGGCCCGTGAACGGGTTGTAGCGCTCGTCCATAGGGCCGACAGTACTCAGGAGTCCCGCCGTTCCATGGTTGACGTCGCCGATCGGCCTGTCTCGGCGATCGGATCGCCGCGCCGGTCAGAAGGTCTCATTGAGTGCCTTGATCGGCATCTGCAGTTCACCCAGCAGGTCGAGATCTTGTTCGGCCGGGCGGCCGAGGGTGGTCAGGTAGTTGCCGACGATCACGGCGTTGATTCCGCCGAGGATGCCCTGCCGGGCGCCGAGATCGCCGAGGGTGATCTCCCGGCCGCCCGCGAAGCGCAGGATGGTGCGGGGCAGCGCCAGCCGGAAGGCCGCCACGGCGCGCAGCGCGTCGGCCGCGGACAGCACTTCCAGATCTCCGAACGGGGTGCCCGGACGCGGGTTGAGAAAGTTCAGCGGGACCTCGTCGGGTTCGAGGGCGGCCAGGTCGGCGGCGAATTCGGCGCGCTGTTCCAGCGTTTCCCCCATCCCGAGAATGCCGCCGCAGCAGACCTCCATCCCCGCCGCCCGCACCATCCGCAGGGTGTCCCAGCGTTCCTCCCAGGTATGGGTGGTGACCACGTTCGGGAAGTACGAGCGCGCCGTTTCGAGATTGTGGTTGTACCGGTGCACCCCCATCGCGGCCAGCCGGTCGACCTGGTCCTGGGTGAGCATGCCGAGCGAGCAGGCGACCTGGATGTCCACCTCGTTGCGGATGGCCTCCACACCGGCGGCCACCTGGGCCATGAGCCGTTCGTCGGGCCCGCGCACCGCGGCCACGATGCAGAATTCGGTCGCGCCGGTTTTCGCGGTCTGCTTGGCCGCTTCCACCAGGCTCGGAATATCGAGCCAGGCCGCGCGCACCGGCGACTGGAACAGCCCGGACTGCGAGCAGAAGTGGCAATCCTCCGGGCATCCGCCCGTTTTGAGGCTGATGATGCCCTCGACCTCGACCTCCGGTCCGCACCAGCGGAGCCGCACATCGTGCGCGAGCTCGAGCAGTTGCTCGAGCCGGTCGTCGCCGAGACGCAGTACCGCGAGGGTCTGATCCCGGGAGAGCCCGACGCCGCGATCGAGCACCTGCTCCCGCGCGTCGGTGAGTACATCGCTGGCGGCCGGCGTGGCGGCGGTCTCGACGGATGCCCGGTTCACTGGCTTATCCCCTTCGTCGTGACTGTGTTGCTGGTCCCGGACTCCCGGATCCCAGAACTTGAACGGTGTTCAGGACAGGCTAGCGCCCGGGATTGAACAGCGTTCAGGCCGGTGTAGCGTCTGAGGCGAGCAGCAGCGCCGGCGGGAGGATCGAATCGTGCAGTTACACCGGGACGACGTCGTGGACGGCGCCCTCGCCATCCTCGACCAGTACGGTCTCGCCGACCTCACCATGCGCCGCCTGGCCGGCACGCTGAGCGTTCAGCCCGGCGCGCTGTACTGGCACTTCCCCAACAAGCAGGCACTGCTCGGCGCGGTGGCCGACCGGATCCTGGCGCCGATGGACCGGCCCGTGGTCGCCACGGACTGGTCGGGTGCGCTCACCGAACTGGCCCACCGCCTGCGCGACTGCCTGCTGACCTATCGCGACGGCGCGGAACTGGTCTCGTCCACCTACGCCTCCCGCCTCACCACGAACAAGGGCCGCGAGCGTTTCAGCAGTGCCGTGATCCGCGCCGGAATGCCGCGCGACCAGGCCGAACTCGCTGCTTACACACTGCTCTACTACGTACTCGGCCACACCGTGGACGAACAGTCCCGGATGCAGATGGACTCCGCCGGGGCCCTGGCCGACCCGGCCGGCGAACCCGCGGACGCCACCGACCCGACGGCCCGGTTCGATTTCGGCCTGCAGCTGTTCACCGCCGGTATCCGTCACCGCCTGGGCGCCGACGCACACTGAGACCGCTCGGCGCGGGATTCCACCTTGAACGGTGTTCAAGTATGGTGCCCTCGTGACCTCCGATCCCCTGGCCTGGCTCGACGAACGTGCTGCCGCGCGGGAAACCGCCGGACTACGGCGCCGGTTGCGCCCACGCACGGCGGACTCATCGCTGCTGGACCTGGCATCGAACGACTACCTCGGGCTGACCCGCCATCCCGAGGTCGTCGCCGGGGCCGTGGAGGCGGTGCGCCGCTGGGGTGCCGGCTCGACCGGCTCCCGGCTGGTCACCGGGACCACAGCCGATCACGAACTCCTCGAAACCGAATTGGCCGAGTTCACCGGGTTCGCCGCGGGGCTGGTCTTCGCCTCCGGTTACGCCGCCAATCTGGGCGCGGTCACCGCCCTCGCCGGGCGGGGCGCGCTGATCGTCTCCGACGCCGGATGCCACGCCTCCCTGGTCGACGCCTGCCGGCTCTCCCGGGCCCGGGTCGCCGTCGCGCCGCATCGCGATACCGCCGCGGTGGCCCGCCTGCTGGGTGAACGAACCGAAGAGCGCGCTCTGGTGCTCACCGATTCGGTCTTCAGCGCCGACGGCGATCTCGCCCCGCTGGCCGAACTGCACCGCGTCACCCGGGCGCACGGTGCGGTTCTGCTGGTCGACGAGGCACACGGACTCGGCGTCCGGGGCGCCGGCGGCCGCGGGCTGGTCCACGAGCTGGGATTGTCCGGTGAACCCGACCTGGTGGTCACCGCGACCCTGTCCAAGGCGCTGGCCGCCCAGGGCGGTGTCGTACTGGGCGCCGAACGGGTTCGCGCCCACCTGGTCGACAGCGCGCGCACCCTGATCTTCGATACCGGATTGGCGCCCGCCGCGGTCGGCGCGGCCCGCGCCGCCTTGCGCGTGCTGCGCCGCGACCCCGGGCTCGCCGGTCGCGTGCTCGGAAATGCCGCCGGGATCGCCCGTATCGCCGGGGTGCCCGCCCCCGAATCGGCGGTGGTCCCGGTGGTACTCGGCGACCCCGCGATCGCCTACGCGACAGCGGAGGCCTGCCGCTCGCACGGTGTGCGGGTGGGCTGTTTCCGCCCGCCCTCGGTGCCCGAGGGCACCTCCCGGCTGCGGCTCACCGCGCGCGCCGACCTGTCCCCCGCCGATCTCGGCACCCTGGCGGCGGTGCTACGCCCGCTGCTGGTCCGGGCCCGGGACACCGTGGCGGCGCCGGTATGATGCCGCTGCTGATCACCGGAACCTCCACCGAGGTCGGCAAAACCGTGGTCACCGCCGCCCTGGCCGCCACCGCGCGCGCGGCCGGACGCACCGTCGCGGTATGCAAACCCGCCCAGACCGGGGTCGCGGCGGGAGAACCGGGCGATCTCGAAGTGATCGCCCGGCTCGCCGGGGTGACCCGGACCGTGGAACCGGCCCGCTACCCCGACCCGCTGGCACCCGATACCGCGGCCCGCCGGTGCGGCGCCCCGCTGCTCACTCTGGCCGAGACCACCGCCGCCCTGGCCGGTCTCGCGGACGCCGAGGTGGTGCTGGTGGAGGGCGCCGGCGGACTGCTGGTGCGGCTCGGCGAATTCACACTGCTGGATCTCGCCCGCGAACTGGCAGCCCCGGTGCTGGTGGTCACCGCCCCCGGCCTCGGGACGCTCAACCACACCGAACTCACCACCCGCGAACTGGATCGGGCCGGGGTGCGATGCGCGGGCCTGGTGGTGGGTGCGTGGCCCGAACAACCGGATCTGGCAGCGCGTACCAATCGCACCAACCTGCCGCGCGTTACCGGCGCCGACCTGATCGGCGCCGTCCCGGCGGGTGCCGGGTCCTGGCACCCGGGCCGGTTCGCGGCGGCGGCGCCGGGCTGGTTCGCACCGGGTTGGACGCGCCGGTATCTGGGCGCGGGCGATACCGATCACCGCGTTCCTCCGGTGACCGCCCGCGCCACTGCCTAGAGTTCGGCTATGGGCTCGCGACTTTCGGCCGACCGGCCGGCCCGGCCCGATCCGGCCGATGCCGCCACCGCCCCGCTGTGGCGGGCGGTCCAGGCATTCCGGCTGGTCACCCTGCTCTACGCGGTGGGCCAGCAGGCCGCGTCGGTGCAGTACTACCAGAATCAGCGGCTCAGCTGGCTGTTCATCGCGCTCATGGTGGTCTGGTCGGGCCTGTCGGCGCTGCTGCTGGCCCGGTGGCCCACTCCCGATACCGCCCGGATCCGGACCCTCGTCGTGCTGGGCGACCATATCGTGGTCGTCGGCCTCATCGCCGCGACCCCGCTGGTCGCCGATTTCGACTGGTATCACGGACATCAGCCGCTACCCACCACGATGTGGTCGGCGAACGCGGTGATCTCCGCGGCGATCCTGCGCGGACCGGTCGCGGGTGTCGCGTCGGGCCTGCTGATCGCGGCGGCGATCGTCACCATGCGGCAGCAGTGGGGTCAGGACCTCTGGGCCGACGCGACCGCGCCGGTCCTGGTCTCGGTGGGGCTGGCGCTGGGGCTGGCCGCGAGCACCGCACGCCGCGCCCAGGAACAGCTCCAGCACGCCGTCCGGCTCACCGCCGCCACCGAAGAGCGCGAACGGCTGGCCCGGCAGGTGCACGACGGGGTGCTGCAGATCCTCGCCTACATCAAACGCCGCGGCACCGAAATAGGTGGCCCGGCAGCGGAACTGGCGCAACGGGCCGGCGAACAGGAGGTCGCGCTGCGGCGGCTGATCTCCGAACAGGACGGCGGTGCGGATACCGGCGAGACCACCGTCGATCTGCGGCCGCTGCTCACCGCGCACGCCACCCCGGGGGTGGTCGTCTCGACACCCGGCGAACCGGTGCAGATCGGCCGGTGGCGGGCCCAGGAGATCGCCGCGGCGGTCGCCGCCGCCCTCACCAATGTGGAACTGCACGCCGGAACCGGGGCACGCGCCTACGTACTACTCGAGGACACCGGCACCGAACTCATCGTGAGCGTCCGCGACGACGGCATCGGGATACCTCCCGGCCGGCTGGCCGAGGCCGAGAACGAGGGCCGGATGGGTGTGTCGCGCTCCATCACGGGCCGGATCGCCGCGCTGGAGGGCCGGGCGGATCTGCTCACCGCCGGCGTCGTCGGAGAGGGGACGGAATGGGAGTTCCGAATCCCGCGACGGTGAGGTTCGCATGAGACGCCCGTCGGTGAAGTTCGCACGGGACGCCCGTCGGTGGCGATCGGGCGTGTCGCGCCGGCACCCGCACCCGGACCGGCCGCCCATGAGACAGCCGCTCTGGCACGATGGGAGCAACGCCTGATCCGGAAGGAGCGGCCACGGTGACCGAGGAACCGGCGGAAACGATTTCGGTGATGGTGGTCGACGACCACCCCATCTGGCGCGAGGGGGTCTCCCGGGACCTCGGCGAAGCCGGGTTCGTAGTCGCCGCCACCGCGGAGAACGCCGCCGCCGCGGTTCGCCGCGCCGCCGCGACCCGTCCCCGGGTGGTCCTGATGGATATGCAACTGCCCGATGGCAACGGCGCCGGAGCCACCGCCGACGTCCTGCGGGTTTCGCCGGAGAGCCGGGTGCTGGTGCTCTCCGCCTCCGGCGAGCGAGACGATGTGCTCGAGGCGGTGAAAGCCGGTGCCTCCGGATATCTGGTGAAAAGCGCGTCGGCCGACGAACTCATCGCCGCGGTCCGCGCCACCGCCGCCGGACAGGCGGTGTTCACCCCGGGGCTGGCGGGCCTGGTGCTGGGCGAATACCGCCGGATGGCCGCGGCGCCCGCCGATCCCGCCGCCCCGCACCGCCCCGCCCTGACCGACCGGGAGACCGAGGTCCTGCGTCTGGTGGCGAAGGGTTTGTCCGCGCGGCAGATCGCCACCAGGCTCGACCTCAGCCACCGGACGGTCGAGAACCACGTCCAGGCGACCCTGCGCAAACTGCAGCTCGCCAACCGTGTCGAACTCACCCGCTACGTGATCGAACAGGGCCTGGAGAGCTAGTCCGGGAGTAGTGGCCACCCCGACGAATCGGGTATATCCCGGCGGCGCAACCGGGTAGTCCTACTCATCTCTTCCGGACCCCGGCGGCAGACCATCGAGGTATGACGCCTTCGATCGACCCGGCGCTGATCGCCCGCCTCTCCGGCGCGCTGACCACCGCCGCCGGTGAATTCACTACTCTCGGCGACCGGTTGAGCCTCCTGGGCCGCGATCTGGAATCGCTGCGAGAACAGGTCACGGCCGACGACCGGACGCCCTCGGCCGCCGCCGGAGCCCCGGCGCGCGGCGCCTCGGACGCGGCCGCACACCGGGCGACACCGGACGAGACCGGCAGCGCCGATCGGCCGGAGCGGACCACGGCCTCGCCCACCGGCACCGCGCCGGATGCGACGCCGTCGCCCGGTGTGCGCGTCGGCGGGGTGCACACACCGGGTGCCCCGGGTGCGGCCGTACCGGATTCCGGAGCGGCCGCACCCGGGCAACCCACCCATGGCACCGACCCGCCGGCACCGCCCCCCGCCCCGACCCGGCCCACCACAGTGCCGTGGGGAGTGCCACCCGCGCCGGCGCAACCCGGCCCACCGTCGCCCGCTTCCACCCAGTTCTCCGGCATCGCCGGACGCCCCCATCCGCAACCCCGCCCGCCGCTCCCGTCGCGGGCACGTTATGAGGCCGCCATGACCACTCCACCGATCCCGTCCCGCACCTCTGCTCCCGGAAACGATCCCGGCGGACCGCCACCGACTCCGTGGTGGCAGCGGGAAGGAGTGATCAGCCGGATTCTCGCGGTCGCCGGAGTGGGCGTCACCCTCATCGGGGTGGTGATGCTGCTGGTGCTGGCCGCCCAGGCCGGTATCTTCGGGCCGATTCCCCGCGTCGTGGCGGGCGGTGTTCTCGCTGCCGCGCTGGTGGGCGCCGGTATGCGGGTTTATCACCGCGCAGGCGGACGGGTCGGCGGAATCGCCCTCGCGGCCACGGGATTCGCCGGCGCCTACCTCGATGTCATCGCGATGACCACGATCTACGATTGGCTGGCACCGGTTCCGGGTTTCGTCGCCGCCCTCGGAATCGCGGCGGCGGGGGTCGGCCTGGCGATGCAGTGGCGTTCGCAGGCGCTGGCCGTGCTGGTGGTCACGGGCGCGGCAGTGCTGGCGCCGATCGTCACCGTGGAACTGGCCCTGCCGGCCTTCCTGATCGTGCTCCAACTCGCCTGCGTCCCGGTGCAGTACCGGTTCGACTGGTCTTTCCTGCACGTCGTCCGCACCGTACCCGCGGTGCTCGCCACCCATATCGCCATCGTCGCCGCGGTTGTCGACTCTCCCGGCCGGGACCGTGCCGGATCGGTACTCGCCGCCGCCGTGGCGGTCGCGGCGGTCGGGCTGGTGGGCGCCATCGTGGTCGGGCGGCGTCGGCCCGGCGATATCGTGTCGGCGACGGCCTTCGCGCTGGCCACCACACCGCTGCTCTCCGCGCCCGCACTGTTCGATCGTCCGGCCTCCGTGGTGATCTCCGCGGCCTACGCGGCGGTACTCCTGACCGTCACCGCTGCCGCCCTGCTCCCCCGGATCCGGGAGATCGTGCGGATTCCGGGCCAGGTCACGGCCGTCGCCGCGATCGCCGGTTCCTTCGCGCTGCTGCAGACCTGCCTGACCGTCACCTCCGAATCGACGCTGCCGCTGGCACTGTTCCCGGTGGCGGCCTGCTGCCTGGCGATCGCCGGGCAGACCGGTCACAAGATCGCCGCGATAATCGGCGCGTGCTTCGCGATTCCGGGCGGGCTCGCCTTCCTCGCGATCGCCGGGCCGTACACCCTGACCACCGAATCGTCGGCGGTCCGGCAGCTGGGCTCCGGGACGGCGGCGTCCGCGATCGCCGGGCTCGGGCTCGTCGCGGTGGCGCTGTGGGCGTTGCTGCGGCCGTTCGCCGGGCGGCGCGGCGGCGATTCCGCCACCACACTGTCGTGGATCGTATTCGGGGTCGCCGGGCTGTACCTGGTCACCACGGCCGCGGTATCGGCCGGCGTCGCGGCCCGAGCCGCCGACGGGTTCCGCATCGGGCACGGCGTCGCCACCATCGCCTGGATGGCCACCGCCCTGGCCGCGCTCCTGTTCGGACTCCGTGCGATGAACGGTGATTCGGCGCAGACCGCCAAGGCCGCCCTGGCATCGGGCCTGCTGCTCACCGCGGCGGCCCTCGCCAAATTGTTCCTGTTCGATCTGGCCACCCTCGGTGGTGTGGTCCGGGTCGCGGCCTTCCTGGTGGTCGGCATCCTGCTGCTGGTCGCCGGAACCCGCTACGCCCGGGCCTTCGCCGAATACGGCTCCCACGACGACGAGCTCCGCTCCCCGGTCCCCCACTGACCCCGCCGACGTGACCCGGTAGCCGTCCCCTCCGGCGGCTACCGGGTCACGTCTGCCGCATGCGCCGGGTCCGCGCCGGTACGGGCCGCGGCCACCATCGCCCGGGTGATGGTGGCGATATCGGCGGTATCGGCGACGAACGGCGGCATGGCGTAGATCAACTCGCGGAACGGCCGTAACCAGGCGCCCGCCGTGATCGCCGCGTCCGTGGCGGCGCGCATATCCACCGGACGCGTCAACTGGATCACTCCGATGGCACCCAGCACCCGGACGTCGGCCACTCCGGGCAGATCGCGCGCCGGAGTCAGGCCCGCGCGCAGTTCCGTTTCGATGCGGCGCACCTCGCCCCGCCAGTCGCGCGACAGCAGCAGCTCCACGGAGGCCACCGCCACCGCGCAGGCCAGGGGGTTGCCCATGAAGGTCGGGCCGTGCATGAGTCCGCCGTGCGCGGCGCTCACGGTCGCGGCGATCCAGTCGGTGCACAGTGTCGCGGCAAGTGTCATATAGCCACCGGTGAGGGCCTTGCCCACGCACAGCACATCCGGCGCCACCTCGGCGTGCTCGGCCGCGAAAAGCGTTCCGGTGCGGCCGAATCCGGTGGCGATCTCGTCGAATATCAGCAGGACCCCGTATTCGTCGCACAGCCGGCGCAGCTCGGCCAGATACCGGGGGTCGTGCCAGCGCATCCCGCCCGCGCCCTGGACCACCGGTTCCACCACGATCGCCGCCAGTTCGGCCGCGTGCCGGGCCACCGCCGATTCCAGTTCGCGCACGTAGTCGTCGCGGTATTCCTCCGGCGGCGCGGAGACGAAGAGCTGTTCGGCCAGCACATCGGTCCACAGCGCGTGCATACCGCCCTCGGGGTCACACACGCTCATGGGCGTGAAGGTGTCGCCGTGATACCCGCCGCGCCAGGTGAGCAGCCGGCGCTTACCCGGCCGGCCCCTCGCACGCCAGTACTGCACGCACATCTTCACCGCGACCTCCACCGATACCGACCCGGAGTCGCAGAGGAACACCTTCTCCAGTCCGGCCGGGGTGTGCCGCACCAGCAGCTCGCACAGCCGCACCGCGGGTTCGTGGGTGAGCCCGCCGAACATCACATGGCTCATCCGTCCCGCCTGCGCCAGCAATGCCGCGTCGAGCACCGGATGCCGGTATCCGTGGATCGCCGCCCACCAGGAGCTCATACCGTCCACGAGTTCCCGGCCGTCGGCCAGGGTGAGCCGGGTTCCGGACGCCGCGGCCACGACGAGCGGTTCGGTGGTGGCCGGGAACCCCCCATAGGGATGCCAGACGTGCCGAGCGTCGAGCGCGGAGATCCGCGCGGCGGTAAGGGGTGCGGGGACTGCGGTCACCGGTGCTCCTCCACATCGCGGGCCGCGCGGGGAGCACGGCGTATTGAACAGTGTTCAAGTTACCCATTCCGCGACTCTCCCCTACACACCGGGGCCTGGCGCCCGGACCGGATCACCCACTCATCGCGTCATCGGACCCGTCGAGTACGGCGACCACCCCGGCCAGCAGCTCGCGCAGTCGCGCCACCCCGTCCGCGCCCACATCGGCGCGCACCCGCTCCTCGATTCCCGCGAGCCGGACCCCGGCCAGGCGCAGGGCGGCGTCTCCGGCCGGCGTACACACCACCCGCCGCGCCCGCCGGTCGCCGGGGTCCACCTCCCGGCGCACCAGCCCGGCCGCCTCGAGCCGGCCGACGAGTTCCCCCATGGACTGCTGGGTCATCCCGGCGGCGTCCGCCAGGTCCCCGACCCGCGAACCGGCCGGATCCAGATAACGGAAGACGGCGTAGTGCGCCGGGCGCAGATCGCCCGGCAACCGCGCACGCAATTCGGCATTCAGCTCGTCCTCCACCGCCCGGGTGGCCAGGACCAGCAATTTCAGCAGCGAGGGCATGGTTGACATTTTATGAAGGTTACCTTTCTAATTGAAGCATGACAGCCCGGGTCCTCACGTTCCGCAACGGCCACCGCATCACGGTGCTCGCTCGAGGCACCGACGAGGAGGGCCCCTATCTGAGGCTGCGGCACGAATTGCCCACGCCCGGCCGGCAGGCCGGTCCGCACTGGCATCCGGTGCTCGCCGAACGGTGGACGGTCCGGCAGGGCGCGCTGCGGTTCCGGATCGACGGACGCGATATCGAGGCCCACTCCGGCGATACCGTGCATGCCCCGGCCCGCGCCGTGCACGAATTCTGGAACCTGGCGACCGATACGGTCCTCGACCACGAGATCCGGCCGCCGCTGCGGCACTGGCAGATGTTCACCCTGTGGAGCGCCCTCGACGAATCGGGAGCAACGCTGGGTAGCGGGATACCACGCAACCCGCTGGCACTGGGCCTGCTCTGGGAACTCCAGGACGGCTACCTGGCCGGAATCCCCGCCGTGCTGCAGCGATGGATCCTGGGCGGTCTGGCGGCAATCGCCCGGCGAACCGGGTACGCACGCCGGTGGATCGCATAGTTCCGGGTGAACTGAACATCTGACCAACAGCCCCTGACCGATCGGCGCCGGAATCGCGCTAGGGTCATGTCCATGCACGCGTCCGATCCACTGCCCGAGGAAGCGGCACCGCCGAGAATCGCACCGGCCCGCGCCCGGCAACCGGACCCTGCCCGGTACCCACCCCGACTGCGGTAGTCCCGTACCCGGCCCGCCCTACCGGGCACTCACCTCCCCGCCGCGCCACCTCAGGACCCCACCGAGAAACCGTATGCCCGCAGACCCGCCGAGCCTTCGCCGCCCACCGCGCGCCACTCCGGTCCGCAGCACCTACCGGCTACAGCTGCGACCCGACGGACTCCCGTTCGCCCAGGCCGCCGCCATCGCGGAATACCTTCAGCAACTGGGTGTCTCACACCTGTACCTCTCCCCGGTCATGACGGCCGCGCGCGGCTCCGCGCACGGCTACGACGTCACCGACCCCACCACCGTCTCCCCTGCGCTCGGTGGCCCGCTGGGGCTGAAATCCCTGGCCGACGAAGTCCGCAATCGCGGCATGGGACTGATCATGGATCTGGTCCCCAACCATGTGGGAGTCGCCGATCCGCAGCAGAATCTGTGGTGGTGGCATGTCCTGCAGTACGGCCGCAAATCCCAGTTCGCCTCGTTCTTCGATATCGACTGGAGCCCCGGCAACGGCGTCGGCGGACGGCTGGCCCTGCCGGTGTTGCGCAGTGAGAACGACCCCGCCGCCCTCACCGTGGACCGATCCGGCCCCGAACCCCGGCTCGCCCTGCACGACCTGCGCTTCCCGATCGCCCCGGGTACCGACGGCGACAACGCGCTGCGTATCCACGACAAACAGCATTACCGGCTGGTGAGCTGGCGCTCCGGAATCTGCGGATACCGCCGTTTCCTGGCGGTCAACGGCCTCGCCGCACTGCGTCAGGAGGAGCCGCAGGTCTTCGAGGCCACCCACCGGGAACTGGCCGCCTGGTGCGAACACGATCTGATCGACGGTGTCCGGGTCGACCATCCCGACGGCCTGACCGACCCGGCCGGCTACCTCCAGCGGCTGCGCCAGCTGATCGGCCCCAATCGGCTGCTACTGGTGGAGAAGACCCTGGCCAACCGCGAACCCCTGGATCCGACCCTGCCCATCGACGGCACCACCGGTTACGAGAGCATCGCCGATTTCGGCGGAGTACTGCTCGAACCGGCGGGCGAACCGATCCTGACCGAACTGTCCCGCCACATCACCGGCCACGGCAGCGACCGGGTCTGGGTCGGGGAGAAGGAACACCGCATCAAACGGGCGGTGGCCGAGAGCATTCTCGGCCCCGAGATCCGCCGCCTGGTCGCCGCGATCAAACAGGACGCCCGGGCCGAGGACTTCGACACCATGGCGCTCACCAACGCCACCATCGAAGTGCTGTCCTTCCTGCCCGTCGCGCGCGCCGACTACGCGCCGCTGGCGGGGATGATCAGCGCGGTGCTGGCCGAAGTGGAGAAGCGCAATGCCGAACTGCGGGTCCCGCTGTCCATCCTGGCCACCGCGATCACCGCGGGCGGCGCCGCCTGGAACCGGCTCCATCAGGTGAGCACCGCGATCGGTGCCAAGGCCGTGGAGGACATCCTCTTCTACCGGGCGGTCCGGCTGGTATCACTGCAGGAAATGGGCGGCAACCCGGCCCGCTTCGGCCGCACGGTCAACGAATTCCATCTCGCCAACGCCTCCCGGGCCCGGCGCTGGCCGGCTTCGATGACCACACTGTCCACCCACGACACCAAACGCGGTGAGGATGTGCGGGCCCGGATCGGCGTGCTGTCCCAAGTCCCGCGGATGTGGGCCCGCGCGGTAACGCTGTGGCTGGAGAATCTCCCCCCACCCGACGGCGCGACCGCCCTGTTCCTGCTGCAGAACATGTTCGGTATGTGGCCGGCCGACGGCCGCCCGGCCCCCTCGGTTCCGGGGCTGCGCGAACGGGTGCACCGTTTCGCCGAGAAGGCGATGCGGGAATCCGGCGAGCACACCTCCTGGGAGGATCCCGACGTCGACTTCGAGAACGCGGTACATATCTGGCTCGACCAGGTGATCGACGGCCCGGTGGGCCGGCAGCTCACCGACCTCGCCCACGATCTCGCCCCGCACGCCTGGTCCGATTCGCTGGCACAGAAGCTGCTGCAACTGTGCGCGCCGGGGATTCCGGACATCTATCAGGGCTGCGAGCTGTGGGAGGATTCGCTGGTCGATCCGGACAATCGCCGTCCGGTCGATTTCGGTTCGCGCGCCGGACTGCTGCACACTCTCACCACCACCCCGCCGCTGGACATCACGGGTGCGGCGAAGATGTGGATCGTGGCGTACGCGCTCTGGCTGCGCCGCGAACGCCCCGAATGTTTCGTCGGCGGCACCTATACGCCCACCTTCGGATACGGCGAGCACGCCGACAAACTGGTGGCCTACGCACGCGGCCGGGTCGGCGCGGAACCCGAGATCATCGTGGCCGTCACCCGGCACAGTGTCGCGATCGGCGAAACCGGCTGGGGCGATACCTATATCGAGCTGCCGTCGGGGTCGTGGACCGACCGGCTCACCGGTCACACCTTCCAGAACCGCGCGCGCACCGAGAAACTCTTCGCGCGGCTCCCGGTCGCGCTCCTGGTCCGCTGAGACCGTCCGGAGCGCGCCGGGCGGAGCGCGTCAGGACGCGGTGGTGATCCGCGGGAAGGGATTCTCCGCCTCCAGCAGGAACGCCAGTTCCAGCAGGGTCCGTTCGTCCCCGTAGGCCCCGCTGAGCATGACCCCGACGGGCAGGCCCGACTCGGTGAGACCGGCGGGCACCGCGATCGAGGGCGAGCCGGTGACATTGTTGACCGGGGTGTAGCCCACGAAATTCGTCACCCGCTCCAGCAGTTCGGGGAATGGAACCGCCGGATTCAGATAGCCGATCTCCGGGGTGGTGTGGGTGAGCACCGGCGACAGGATCGCGTCGTGGCGGGTGAGTACGGCGTCGTAGTCGGCCCGGGCCTTGTTCAGCCGGTAGAGGGCGCCGGGGGTCGCGAACAGGCGCCGCCGGAAGGATGCCGCCAGCCCGCGGGTGAAAGGGTCGAGCCGGGAGGCGTCGAAGGAACGGCCGTGCCCGAGTTTGCCGGTGGTCCCGGACATCTGCGCGAGAAACGCCCAGTACTGCAGGAAATCCTCGACCAGGCTCGCCGCTACCGGCGTGGCGATCGGCTCCACGACATACCCGGCCTTCTCCAGGATCCCGGCGGTGGCCGTGACGGCCGCGGCGGTCGCGGCATCCGGTTCCCGCCCGTTGGCGGCCGTGGTGAGCAGGCCGATCCGCAGTGGACGGTCCGACGGCCCCTCGACCGCCCCGATCGGCGGGAGTTTCGGGTTACGCCAGTAGCGTTCGGCCGCGGCGTGATAGGCCGCCTGATCCCGCACCGAACGGGTCAGCACACCTTCGGAGACCAGTTTGATGGGCAGCTGCCGGGCCTGGGCGTTGTCCCGGTGCCGGAACCGGCTGGGCTTCAGCGATACCAGTCCGGCGCAGGCGGCCGGGATCCGCAGCGAGCCGCCGCCGTCGTTGCCGTGCGCGACCGGGACCACTCCCGCCGCCACCATCGCCGCCGAGCCGCCCGACGAACCGCCCACCGTGTATCCGGTGTCCCACGGGTTGCGGGTGGGTTCGCCGTGCTCGAATTCCGTCGTGGAGATGAACCCGAACTCGGGCAGGGCGGTCTTGCCGAGCACGGTCAGCCCGGTGCTCAGGAGTTGCGCGGTGAACCGGTCGTCCTTGTCCGCGGGACGCGGGGTGATCGCGGCGCTGCCGTGGCAGCTGGGCATTCCGGCCACATCGGCGTTGTCCTTCACGAAGGCCGGAACCCCGTACCACACCCCCGTATCGGTGCCGGCGATCCGCGGCCGCCGGGGGCGGTAGACGATCGCGTGCAGCCGCGAATCCACCGTTTCCGCGCGGGCGATCGCGGCGTCGGCCAGTTCCGCCGGGCTCACCGCCCCGGTACGGACCTGTTCGGCCAGCGCCACCGTGTCGTATTCACCCAGCGCGTCGTCGGTGAAGGCATGTACTCGATCGGTCATGAATGCGGCTCGCGTAGCTCTCGGGGCCCTGGATATCGACCCGGAGCCGGTTGGACAGGCGATCAACTCGGCTCAGCGTAGTACGCGTTCCCGCCTCACCGCAGGAACCGGCGGACATGCGCGCTACGCCCGCGCTCACCGCGCGGCGCGCCACCATCCCAGCGTCCACAACACCGCGCCGGCCGCGGCACCGAGCAGCACCCCGGCCTGCGCGGAACCGAGGATCACCACCGGCACCAGAAATACCAGCAGTCCCGCCCCGAGCGCCTCCAGCTTGTACAGCGGCCAGCGCGAGCCCGCGATATCGACCCCCGGCGCGGTGGAACCACCGGTCCGGATATCGACGGTAGGCGATGCGGTCATCTGTTCAGGCTACCCGTGACACCCGACTTCGGTCCATCGAACTTTTGTCTTCCCGGACACATACTCCCCGGTACACGTCCGCCCCGAACCGTCACGCGCACCGTCGCCGGCTCCGTCGCGGCGGGGTCCGGGAACAACACGGCGCGACCCGGGCGTTGCCCGTGACATGCCATTGACTGGAGAGTACGCACCGTCCACATCCGACTGGGCCCGCGAACAGGCCGAGCAGATCGAGAATTCCGGCGGCACCGAAGGCACCACCATGCAGGGGATGTCGGTGGTTGTCCTCACCTCGGTCGGGAACAAGACCGGCAAATTACGCAAGACCGCGCTGATGCGGGTCGAACACGACGGCGAGTACGCCGTCGTCGCCTCGCTGGGCGGCGCGCCCAAACATCCCGTCTGGTACTACAACCTCATCGCCGACCCGCATGTGGAACTGCGGGACGGCACCGTGTCCGGGGACTACACCGCGCGGGAGGTCTTCGGCGAGGAGAAGGCCGTCTGGTGGGAGCGGGCCGTCGCCGCCTACCCGCCCTACGACGACTATCAGCGCAAGACCGATCGGCAGATCCCGCTCTTCGTCCTGACCCCGCGCTGACCCTCCGGAGACTTACGCGCCGCCCGCGTCGCGGCGGGGCAGACCGTTGCCCCGGGGAACGAAATCCCAGTCCAGGGCCACCCGCCGCATGCCACCGGCGCGGCGGGTGGCAGCATGGAGCGGGTGTCCGATGTGCTCACTCACCTGCCAGAAGCCCGTCCTGCGTTGACCGCGGACGAGATCGACGCCGCAGCAAAACGCATCGCCGACATCATCGAGCCGACCCCGCTACAACTGTGCCCCCGCCTGTCTCAGCTGACCGGCGCGCGGGTGTACCTCAAACGCGAGGACCTCACCGTCGTGCGCTCCTACAAGCTGCGCGGCGCCTACAACCTGGTGGTGCAGCTCAGCGAATCCGAGCGGGCGGCCGGCGTGGTCACCGCGAGTGCCGGCAACCACGCGCAGGGCGTGGCCTTCGCCTGCCGGGCGATGGGAATCACCGGACGTATCTACGTCCCGACCACCACACCCAAGCAGAAGCGTGACCGGATCCGGGTGCACGGCGGGGAATTCGTCGAGCTCATCGCGGTGGGCGAAACCTTCGACGCCGCCGCGGCGGCCGCGGCCGCCGATGTCCGGCGCACCGGGGCCACCATCGTCCCCCCGTTCGACGACACCCGCACCGCGGCGGGTCAGGGCACCATCGCCGCGGAGATCCTCGACCAGCTGGAATCACCCCCCGATCTGGTGATCGTCCCGGTGGGCGGCGGCGGCTGCCTCGCCGGAATCGGCACCTATCTGCGTGAACGCTCCGCCTCGACCGGCATCCTCGGTGTCGAGCCGGCCGGGGCCGCCTCCATGACGGCCGCGCTGGTCGCGGGTGCGCCGGTGACGCTGCCCGACGTGGACCCGTTCGTCGACGGTGCCGCGGTGCGCCGGATCGGACAGGTGCCCTTCGACGCCGTCGCCGAATTCGGCGGGCGGGTGGTCTCCCATGGATCGTTGCCGCTGCTCACCGCGACCGAATCTCCCAGCGGCGCGGGTGCGTTCCGGCTGCTGCGGGTCGACGAGGGCGCGGTCTGCACCGCCATGCTCGACCTCTACCAGAACGAGGGGATCATCGCCGAACCCGCGGGCGCACTCGCTGTTACCGCGCTGCTCGAGACGGCGCCGGAGCCCGGGTCGACCGTGGTCTGCCTCATCTCCGGCGGGAACAACGACGTCTCCCGCTACGGCGAGGTGATCGAACGCTCGCTGGTGCATCAGGGTCTCAAACACTATTTCCTGGTGGATTTCCCGCAGGAACCCGGTGCGCTGCGCCGGTTCCTGGACGAGGTCCTCGGCCCCGACGACGACATCACGCTGTTCGAATACGTCAAACGCAACAATCGCGAGACCGGGGCCGCGCTCGTCGGCATCGAACTGGGCGAACGGGCCGGCCTGCCGTCGCTGCTGGACCGGATCGACCGGTCGCCGATCCGCTGTGAGCGGCTGGAACCGGGTTCACCCGCCTACCGCTATCTGACCTGAGCCTCGCCCCGGCCGGCCCGGAACGACCGGCCGGTCTAGGCAGCGACTTCCCGGGGCGCGGTGCGCCGCTCGATCCGCCGGGCCGAGCGTGCGCCTGCCATCACCAGCGGCAGCAGCCAGGCGAACGCGGGCTGATCCACCGCCAGGGTTTCCAGCGACAACCTGTTGTGCACGAACCCGACCGAAAGCCCGCTGTCGGGGTCCGCCCAGCCGAACGACCCGCCGAGCCCGATATGGCCGAACGCCCGGGGTGCGCCGACGGTCGGCATGGAGTGGTAGCCGAGATGCCAGAGCGGGCCCAGGTACATGAACAGGCCGGTATCCGGCCGATAGCGTTCGATCCGCCGGATGGCCTGGATGGCCGCGCCGGACAGGTAGCGCCGGCCGCCGGCCAGGCCGGCGCAGGCCAGCGGTTCGTACATGGCCGCCAGGCCGTTGGCGCTGCAGACCCCGTTGCCCGCAGGCATCTCGGTATCCAGCACCGGCGGGTTCGGGCCGGTCAGGATGGCTTCGGCGCCCGGGATGAACAGTGAGCGGCTACCCACGCCGAGGGCGCCCGGGATCCCCTGGAGCAGGGCCACCAGCCGCGCCCCGCGCGGGGTGCCCGCGAAGGAGAATCCGGTGCCGAAGCTCTCGGCGGCCATGGTGACCGATCCCGCCGGTGGGCGGCCGAGATGGATGCCCTCGATCCCGAGCGGTGCCGCGATCTCCTGCTGGAACAACTCCTTCATACTCGACCCGGTCACCGCCCGGGTCAGCCCGGCGACCAGCCAGCCGAAGGTGATGGCGTGATAGGCGGGGACCCCGAGGAGCCGGTCGGGTGCGGCGGCGGCCAGCCGTTCGGCCATGAGTTCGTGGTCGAGCATCTCCGACCCGTGCACCGCCAGCGACCCGACGCCGGACAGCCCCGCCGAATGGGTGAGTAGCTGCCGGACCGTGATGTTCTGTTTGCCGTTGCAGCCGAATTCGGGCCAGTATTCGGCCACCGGAGCGTCGTAGTCGAGGAGTCCGCGGTCGGCGAGCCGGTGCACGACGGTGGAGGCGATACCTTTGGTCGCCGAGAAGACCATTGCCCCGGTGTCCCGGGTCCAGGGTCTGTCGGGCGCGGATTCCCCGATCCACAGATCCAGGATCGGTTCCCCGTGCCGGTACACCGCCAACGCCGCGCCCACACCTTTGCGGCCACCATAGACCCTGGTGAGAGCGGAGGTCAGCCGCCGGAATTCTGGTCCGGCACTGCCGGCACAAGCGACGCTGCTCATCCTTACACAGTAAGGTCATCCGACGGTTTCCTGCAATGCCGTCCGGGACGGTGGCCGCCCGATGCCCGGCATCTACGGCCGGTGTGCGGGGTCGGCGAGATCATCGGTCGGCGACTCGCCGGTATACCCGAATGTGATTGTCCGAGACAGTCTCCGGTTCCGCAATCATCGGGCAAGCACGCGTTACGACCGGAAACCGCGCCGCCGCCGGTCCCGCTCCCGGACCGGAAAATCTCCGGCGAACGTACCGGGATGCAAATCCGACAGACGTCGCAGCCTCCGGAAAAAGCGATCCAGACGACGAAAAGATCGGGGATTTTACAATTCTCCGGCAGATGATCACTCTGGTTTCGAGGCGCCGGAATATTTCCTCCCGAAGCATCCGGGACTCCTCTGTTCCACTACGAATCCCATAAATGTCATTGCTGTTCACAGCACTGCATCGAACACCATCGATGCTGGGCGGGAAGCCGGGGAGCGAGGTGAAGTGTTCTCATTTCGGTTGAGCGACGAAAGCGTTACCGCGAGGCCGCGAAAAGGTCGCGAAACAAGAGCGGCCGGCATCATCGACAAGACTGGATAAACACCCTCACGGAAAATTTATTCTCCCTGATTTTCTCGTCGATATAGTGGCCCCATGACCTCATTGGAACCGCCGGTCGTGCGGGACCCGGAACGCGGTGACGCGCTACCGGTCGCCGACGCGACCCTCTACGCCGGCTGGTTTTCCTGTCTGGCCGACCCCACCCGGGTCCGCCTGCTGCATCAGGTCGCCACCAGCCCGGCCGGAATCCATATCGGGGAGATCGCCGAGGCGCTCGGCGTCGGGCAGCCCACCATCTCCCATCACGTCCGCAAACTCACCGACGCCGGTTTCGTCACCGTGCACAAAGAGGGCACGGCCACCCTCGTCACGGTGAACCCGCACCGGTGCACCGAACTCCCGCATACCGCCGATGCCGTGATGGGAATCCTCACCCCGCAACCGCCCTGCCCCGAGGACCTGCCCCACGATGTGACGGTGCGGGCCATGGCCGATACCGACTGGACGCCCGTCCGCGGTATCTACGCCGCGCGCGGCACCGCCTATCCGGCCGTCTTCGCCGCCGATGCCCCCGAGCCCGAGGCGCTCGATCGCCGATGGCTCCCGCGGCACCGCTGGGTCGCCGAGATCGACGGCCGGATCGCCGGCTGGGCCGCGCTCAGCCCGGTCTCCGACGAGGACTTCTACCAGGACGTCGCCGACAGCTGTGTGATGGTCACCGAGGCCATGGAAGGCCGCGGCGCCGGCGCGGCGTTACTCCGGCAGCAGGTGCTGGCCGCCGAAGACGCCGGTCTGCGGACCTTGCAGACCACCGTGTTCCCGGAGGACCGCATCGCGATCTCACTGCATCACGCGGCCGGGTTCCGCACCGTCGGCATCCGGGAACGGATCGGCCGGTTCGAGGGACGCTGGCGCGACGCCGTCCTGCTGGAACGGCGCAGCCCCTTGAACTGACCGCGGCCCTCGCGGCCCACTACGGGCCACTGCGCACCGGCCGCAGGAGCACCTTCAGCCACAACGTCGACAGTCCGCACAGCACACACAGCACCGCGACCACCGCGGTGAGCCAGTCGGTGAACGACAGTCCGCGCAACCCGGATTCGCCGTACTCCGCGAGCGGGTGCACACCGACCACCAGCATGGCCACGGTGCCGAACAGCGACACCAGCGAGGTAGGCACCCAGCGCAACCACCGGAACGGCAGCACCAGCGAATCCGGGGCGGCGCCGGAGAACACCAGCCCCACCCGCGACCAGGCCATCCCGTTGGGCACCAATACGGCGAGATCCACCGACAGCGCGACCAGTGCGACCGTCCACACCCCGAAAGGAATGTCCGAGACGGGCCACCGCAGCGGCAACAGAGCGCCGACCGCGAGGCCGAGCGCGAGCGCCAGCCCCACCCCCGACAGGACCGACCACACCACCGACCATTTCCACCGGGTGGCGGCGAGCGCGACCGTGTTGGCGCGCTCGGTCTGCGAACATGCCTCGTACCATCCCGGAGCACCCGCGGAAATCTTCATGGAGCCGCCCGTACCGTATCGTCCCTGCACCTGCGCCTAACCGGTACCCCGGCGGTCGCCTGCCCGCCGACTCTATCGGCCCGGGTACCGGTCGGCGACCCCGTTCCCCTCCGCCGGTGCGACCGCGATGCGCCCGCCCGCGTGCGTGCCATCGGGCGATCGGCGTACGTATCGCGCGCGGAGCGGCGATGATGTCACGGTGGAGCAGCTGTCCGGCACGCGCCGAGCCGACGAGATCATCGAGCGGATCGCCCACCGGTTCGCCGGCGAGCGCGACCGGTTCATCGAGGAACTGTCTGCTCAGATGCGTGGCCGGGTCCCCGTTCTGGACCGCGACCCACGGCTGCGGGAGTTGATGGAGGCCGGTACCGGCGACAACCTGACCGCCGCCCTGGAATTCCTGCGTGGCGACGACGACGAGGGCGACGGGGTGCGGGCCCCGGACCGGGCGGTGGTGTACGCCCGTGCCCTCGCGCAGCACGACGTACCGGTATCGGCCATGATCGCCGCGTACCGGGTCGGCCAGGCGGGTTTCCTCGATGCCGCGATGCGCTACGCGGTAGAACTGGGCGGTCTCGATACCACCCCCGTGATCGTCCGGATGGTGCACCGGACATCGCTCTACATCGACCGGGTCTGTGAGCAGGTCACGGTCGCCTACGAACAGGAGCGCGACCGCTGGGTGAGCAGCCGGAGCGGGTTGCGGCAGCAGTGGGTGACCCGGTTGCTGGAGGGCACCGCCGCCGATCTCACCGAAGCCGAACGGGTCCTGCAGTATCCACTCACCGGATACCACCTCGCGCTGCACGCCTGGACCGGCGCCGAACTCACCGCCGCCACCGCCGTCGCCGTTCTCGACCGGTGCCGGACCGCGCTGGCCGGGCACTTGGGCCGGGTGCGGGCGACGCTGATGGTTCCGGTGGACGAGCACGAGGTCCGGCTGTGGTTCGCGGTGGCCCGGCCCGTCATCGTCGATGCCGCCGCTGTCGAACGGGAACTCGACGAGCGGGATCTGCCGGTACGCGTCGCGGTCGGCGGATGTGCCCCGGGTATCGACGGGTTCCGGCGCGGCGTCCGCCAGGCCGAGCGCGTCCGGCACCTCGCCCTCGCGGGCGGTGCCGGCAGCGGGAAAGTGATCGCCTACGCCGATGTGGCGGCCACGGCGCTGCTGGCGCGCGATATCGAATCGCTGCGCGAATTCGTCGCCGAGACGCTCGGCGAGCTCGCGGTGGACAATCAGCGCAATCACTGGCTGCGGGAGACCCTGCGGGTCTTCCTCGCGCACAACCACAGTTACGCCGCGGCCGCCCAGCAGCTGGCCGTCCACCGCAACACCGTGCAGTACCGCGTGCGGCAGGCGTCCGGTCTGCTCGGCGGCGGCCGGGAAGCCCCCGACGCCGATCTGCATCTCCGTCTCGCGCTGCAGGCCACCCAGCGGCTGGGCGCCGCGATTCTGCGCCCGGAAGAACCGGTGCGCTGACGCGGGACCACCGTCGAAGGGGCGCGGTAGCCGCCGGAACCGGGCCCCTCCCGGGCTGTGCGCCGCGCACAAATGCTCGCCGGCCTTTCATGCCGCCGGAATATGGTCCGCGCCGACTGCGGCGACTTAGAGTTGGGCTATCCCGGAAACCGGCCATCACCTGCGGCGTTACCCGATTCCAGTGCCGTTGCCGGGCCTCCGGCCGGTCTCGCCGGACTCCCCCATCCCCAGTTGTCCAGGCGCGCCCGCGCGCGCCCGCCCCGTCAGGAGACGTTCGCTGTGTCCCCGATCAACACCGTTCTCGGCCCGGCCGATACCGCCGATCTCGGCACCACGCTCATGCACGAACACGTCTTCGTGCTCAGCTCCGATGTGCAGCAGAACTATCCGTCGGAATGGGGCTCCGACAGTGCGCGCATCGACGACGCGGTACGCCGCCTCACAGCCGCCTACGACGCCGGGGTGCGCACCATCGTCGACCCCACCGTGGTGGGCCTGGGCCGCTACATTCCCCGGATCGCCGAGATCGCCCGCCGGATCCCGCTACAGCTGATCGTCGCCACCGGCCTCTACACCTACGACGATGTGCCCTTCTATTTCCACTACCGCGGTCCGGCGCTGAACGCGATGGTCGGCGCCCAGGTCCCGGACCCGATGGTCGACCTGTTCGTCGCCGATATCCGCGACGGGATCGCCGGCACCGAGGTGAAGGCGGGCATGCTCAAATGCGCGATCGATGCCCAGGGACTGACTCCCGGCGTCGAGCGGGTGATGCGGGCGGTCGCCCGCGCCCACCACGAGACCGGCGTTCCGATCACCGTGCACACCCACCCGGATTCGGGGTCCGGTTTCGAGGTCAAACGGGTCCTGTGCGCCGAGGAGGGCGTCGACCCGGGCCGGATCGTGCTGGGGCACAGCGGCGACACCACCGACCTCGATTACCTCACCACTCTCGCCGACGCCGGTTTCGTGCTGGGCATGGACCGGTTCGGGATCAATCTCGACACCACATTCGAGGCCCGTGCCGATACGCTCATCGAGATGCTGCGCCGGGGGTACGCCGAGCGGATGGTGCTCTCCCAGGACGCCAACTGCTATATCGACTGGATGGAACCCTCGATGCGCGAGGCGGTGCTGCCGCAGTGGCATTACACGCATCTGTTCGAGGACGTCTTCCCCTATGTGCTCGACCGCGGCATCGAACCACGGCAGCTGCGAACCATGCTCGAGGACGTGCCGCGCACCTTCTTCGAGACGGGCACCACCGACGCGGCGGCGGCCGCGGACGGGCGCCTGGCCGAATCCGGCTCGCACTGAGCGAAACCGGGACCCGACCCCGATATCGCCTGTTCACCGTAGTTGCGCGGCGCGGCCACGGTAACGGGCACACCCGGGACTGTGCCCCGGCCATGGCCGCGCCGGGGGCTAGGGTTGTCGATCATGGCCGCTCTGCCCGCTCCGCGCGCCCGTGCGCTGCTCGCCGCGATACTGCTCGCCGTCGCCCTGCTGGCCACGGCATGCGGTGGCGGCGGCGATACCGCCACCCGCGATCTGTGCGCGCCGCCGGGCCCCGAGGCGGCCTCGGCCGCGCCGGAGAATCTCACCGCCCCGGGCGCCGGATCCGAGGACAGGTTCACCACCGAGACCACCGTGCCGGTGGACTCGGTCGATATCTCCCGGCTCGGCCTGCTCCGGCCCGGCGTGCTGAGCGTCGGCACCCTGTCGGACGCCCCGCCCAGTATCTGCGTCGACTCCCGCGGCGCCTTCACCGGTTTCGACAACGAACTGCTGCGCGCGGTGGCGGCGAAGCTCGGGCTGCAGGTCGAATTCTCCGGGACCGAATTCGCGGGCCTGCTGGCCCAGGTGGCCGGCGGGCGGTTCGACGCCGGCTCCTCCAACATCACCACCACCGACGCCCGTCGCGAACTGGTCGGATTCACCAACGGCTACGATTTCGGCTACTTCTCGCTGGTCGTCAAGGACGGCAGCCCGGTCCGTGGTTTCGCCGACCTCGGCCCGGGATCGCGGGTTGCGGTGGTCCAGGGCACCGTGCAGGACGAGTACGTGGTCAACGAACTCGGTCTGGACCCGGTGAAATTCCCGGACTACAACACCGCCTACGCCAATGTGAAAACCGGTCAGGTCGACGCCTGGGTGGCACCCTCGGCGCAGGCCGAAGGCGCAATCGCCCCCGGCGATGCCACCTCGGTGGTGGAGAACTCCTTCAGCCTCGACAATTTCGCGGCGTGGGCGGTCCCGAAGAACAACAAACCGCTCACCGACGCCCTCAACGCCGGACTCGACGCCGTGATCGCCGACGGCACCTACGCCCGCCTCTACAGCGATTGGGTACCCCGGGAACTGCCGCCCGGGTGGAAACCCGGGTCCAAGGCCGCGCCCGCCCCGCAACTCCCCGATTTCGCGGCCCTGGCCGCCGAACGCGGGCCCGAGGAGCAGGCGCAGCAGGCGCCGAAATCGACCCTGGAACAGCTGGGCGACACCTTCTTCGACTGGTCGCTGTATCGCCAGGCGTTCCCGGACCTGTTCACAACCGGCCTGCCGAATACGCTGATCCTCGCCCTCGTCTCCGGCGTTCTCGGCACAGTCCTCGGCATGCTGCTCGCGGTGGCCGGAATCTCGCGGACCCGCTGGCTGCGCTGGCCGGCGCGGATCTACACCGATATCTTCCGTGGGCTGCCCGCCGTGGTCATCATCCTGCTCATCGGGCTCGGGGTCGGACCGGTGGTCGGCAACCTCACCGGCAACAACCCGTACTGGCTGGGCGCGGTCGCGCTCGCACTGCTCGCCTCGGCCTATATCGGTGAGATCTTCCGCTCGGGGATCCAATCGGTGGAACCCGGCCAGCTCGAGGCGGCGCGGGCGATCGGCTTCGGCTACCGGCAGGCCATGACCCTGGTGGTGATCCCGCAGGGCGTACGCCGGGTGCTGCCGGCCCTGATGAACCAGTTCATCGCGCTGATCAAGGACTCCTCCCTGATCTACTTCCTCGGTCTGCTCGCCACCCAGCGTGAACTGTTCGCGGTCGGACGCGATCTCAACGCCCAGACCGGCAACCTGTCCCCGCTGGTGGCGGCCGGTCTGGTGTATCTGCTGCTGACCATCCCCCTCACCCACCTGGTGAACTACATCGACCGGCGGATGCGCACCGGGCGACCCGACCAGCCGGTCGACCCGGTCGAGCAGGCCACGATCACGGAAGGCCGGGGATAATATGAGCGCCGCACTGACCGGGACCGGACTCCATCTCCGGCTGGGCAACAACCAGGTGTTGCGCGGCGTGGACATCCACGTCGACGCCGGCCGGACCACTACGGTCATCGGACCGTCCGGCTCCGGTAAATCGACCCTGCTGCGGGTGCTGAACCGGCTCCACGAACCCGATTCCGGCGATATCCTGCTCGACGGCGAATCGGTGCTCACCGAGAACCCCGACCGGTTGCGCCAGCGCATCGGCATGGTCTTCCAGCAGTTCAACCTGTTCCCGCACCGCACCGTCGCCGACAATATCGCGCTCGGCCCGCGGAAACTGCGCGGTCTGTCCAAGGACGAGTCCCGCGCGCTGGCCCTGGAACAACTCGAGATCGTCGGGCTCGCCGGTAAAGCCGATTCGCGGCCCGCGAACCTGTCCGGTGGGCAGCAGCAGCGGGTGGCGATCGCCCGCGCGCTGGCGATGAAACCCGACATCATGTTCTTCGACGAGGCCACCTCGGCCCTGGACCCGGAACTGGTCAAAGGGGTGCTGGCCCTGATGTCCGAACTGGCCGCCGGCGGTATGTCGATGATCGTGGTCACCCACGAGATGGGCTTCGCGCGCAGCGTCTCCGACCACGTCGTCTTCATGGACGCCGGAGTCGTGGTGGAATCGGGTGAACCCGCCGCCCTCTTCGACAACGCCGAAACGCCCCGGCTGCGCAAGTTCCTCGACCAGGTCCTCTAGCACGGCGGACCGGCGCCACCCGTCGCAGTCCGTCCCGCCGCCCGTGCCCCAGCGCGCCGGTTTCCGTCGCGTCCGCCGAGGCCGATACTGGTCCTATGAGCGACGACGCGAA
Source organism: Nocardia sp. NPDC024068 (assembly GCF_040638875.1). Lineage (NCBI taxonomy): Bacteria > Bacillati > Actinomycetota > Actinomycetes > Mycobacteriales > Nocardiaceae > Nocardia > Nocardia sp. NPDC024068. Next base: position 81,953 of record NZ_JBEZYU010000011.1, read on the forward strand.
AGCGCCCAACCCCTACGGCACGCCTACCACGGACGGGCCCCGGTCCCCGGGCCGCACGCAGGCCTTCACCAACAAGATCGTCCGGACACTGCTGCGGGTACCCGGTTTGTCCACGGTGGTGGGCAAACGGCTGATGACGCTGCATGTGGTGGGCCGGAAATCGGGCCGCACCTATCAGATTCCGGTCGCCTACACACCGCACGGGTCCACGCTGCTGATCGGTACGGCTCTGCGCCCGTGGGTGAAGAACCTGAAACCGGGCACACCGCTGACCGTCACCCGCGGCGCCGGACCCGAGCGTTTCGACCCGCACGTCCATCGCGGCGAAGAGGATGTCATGCGCCTGTTCGCGGTCATCGCCCGCGACAACAAGACCAACGCCGGCTACAACGGGATCGGCTTCGATTCCACGGGCGAACCCGAGCAGGCCGATCTGTACCAGACCTGGCAGCAGGGCGGTGTGGTGATCGAGCTACGGCCGTTCTGAGGCGCGGCCGCACGCCGCGCACCCGCGGCGAGGTGTCAGCGCTGCCGCCAGCTCAGCGGACCCGGCAGGTCGACGCTGTTCTTCTTGGTACGGGAATTCCACGACCACGGGCCGATCTTGATACTCCACGAGGACAGACCCGCTTGGGTGAAATTGAGTTTCAACGGTCCGAAGGATTTGCGCTGGCGGTACTTGATGGGCATTGACGACCTCCCTGACTCGGTCCTAGAGTAACCAATCCGCGTGTCGTATAACCGATCCGTGTGTCACCCATGGCTTTCGCAGGTCAGGAGTGCCAGAGTAGAGGGCGTGGGAATCTACCGCGATCATTTCGTCCCGCGACTGGTCAATACGGCCTGCGGCGTGAAGGCCAACGAGCCGCTGCGCGAACGCGTCTGCTCCGGTCTATCGGGCCGAGTGGTCGAACTCGGCTTCGGCTCGGGTCTCAACGTGCCGTTCTACCCGGCTGCCGTCACCACGGTGAGCGCGGTGGAACCCGCCGATCTGGGCTGGAAACTCGCCGCCCGCCGACTCGCCGCGGCGAAGGTGCCGGTGGAGCGGGCCGGCCTCGACGGTCAGTCGCTCCCGTTCCCGGACAACAGTTTCGACACGGCACTGTCCACCTGGACGATGTGCACCATCCCGGATATCGCCGCTGCCCTCGCCGAGGTCAGGCGGGTACTGGTACCGGGAGGCACCCTGCACTTCGTCGAACACGGCCTGGCACCGGACCCGAAGGTCCAGCGCTGGCAGCATCGGCTCGATCCGATCCAGCAGCGCATCGCCGGCGGTTGCCACCTGAACCGCAATATCCGGGCTCTCCTCGAATCCGCGGGGTTCGGCATCCGTGAACTGGACGTTTTCAAAGGCGACGTCGGGCCCGCCTTCATCGATACCCAATCCCTGGGTGTCGCTGTCAGCCACTGAGGCCGAACCGCCCGGTCGGCTCAGCTCGCGAGACACCCCGGGCCGAGCAGTGCCTTCAGATCACCCATGAGCGCCGACGACGGTTCCACGCGCAGACTGTCGGCCAGTTTGAGCATCGTGGTCTTCTCCCGGGCACCGACATGGCGCAGATGCACATCGGAGGTACCGGGGTGCCGGGACAGCACCCGCTTCAGTTCGCCGATCTTGTCGGGGGTGCACATCCGGGTGGAGATGGTCACCGCGAGCGGTTTCGCCACCCCGATGGCCGACAGGTCCGGTACGGCGAGATCGTTGGCGATGAGCGAGATCCGGTCGTCGCGCATCGAGACCCGCGCCTTCACCAGGACGACCGCGTCCTCCACCACATCCATGCCGTACACCGAGTAGGCCTGCGGGAAGAACAGCACCTCGATACCACCGGTGAGATCCTCGATCTGGCAGGACGCCCACGCCAGGCCGTTCTTGTTGATCCGGCGGTTCACCGAGGCGAGGATACCGCCGACGGTGACCTGGGTGCCGTCCTTGACAGCGCCTTCCAGAATGGTCGGGATCTGGGTATCGGCCTGCGCCGCCAGCACGTGGTCCACGCCGTTGAGGGGGTGGCCGGAGACGTAGAGACCCAGCATCTCCCGTTCCAGCGCCAGCCGGTGCTTGCTCTCCCACTCGTCGTCGGGCACCTTGACGTCGAATACCGAGGACACCGATTCACCGCTGTCGTCGTCCATCCCGCCGAACAGATCGAACTGGCCGATGGCCTCGGCCTTCTTGGTGGACATGACCGCGTCGATGGCGTCGGAGTGCACCAGCATGAGCCCCTTGCGGGGATGGTTCAGCGAATCGAAGGCTCCGGCCTTGATCAGTGATTCGGTCACCTTCTTGGTGCAGGCCACCGTATCGATCTTGTTCAGATAATCGGAGAAATCGGTGAACTTCGATTTCTCGGTGCGGGCGTTGATGATCGAATTGACCACGTTCTGGCCGACATTGCGCACCGCGCCCAGGCCGAACCGGATATCGGCGCCCACCGAGGCGAAGTTGGTCTCCGATTCGTTGACGTCCGGCGGCAGGACGGTGATACCGAGTTTGCGGCAATCCGACAGGTAGATCGCGGCCTTGTCCTTGTCGTCGCCGACCGAGGTGAGCAGGCCCGCCATATATTCGGCCTTGAAGTTGGCCTTCAGGTAGGCGGTCCAGAAGGACACCAGCCCGTAACCGGCGGCATGCGATTTGTTGAACGCGTATCCGGCGAACGGGAGAATCGTGTCCCACAGCGCCTTGATCGCCGGCTTCGAGAACCCGTTCGATTGCATACCGGCCTCGAAACCCTCGAATTCGGCTTCGAGGACCTCGGCCTTCTTCTTACCCATGGCGCGGCGCAGGATATCGGCTCGGCCGAGCGAATACCCGGCGACCTTCTGCGCGATCTGCATGATCTGCTCCTGATAGACGATCAGGCCGAAGGTATCGGCCAGGATCTCTTTCAGGGGTTCCTCCAGCTCGGGATGGATCGGTTTGACCTGCTGGCGGCCGTTCTTACGATCGGCGTAGTCGTTGTGCGCGTTCATGCCCATCGGGCCGGGCCGGTACAGCGCGAGCACCGCGACGATATCCTCGAAACCGGTGGGCTGCATCCGGCGCAGCAGATCGCGCATCGCGCTGCCGTCGAGCTGGAAGACGCCGAGGGTGTCGCCGCGGGAGAGCAATTCGTAGGTGGCCGGATCGTCGAGCGGCAGATTGTCCATATCGAGGTCGATACCGCGATTGGAGGAGATGTTGTCCAGCGCGTCGCCGATGACGGTGAGGTTGCGCAGGCCGAGGAAGTCCATCTTGAGCAGGCCGATGGCCTCACACGACGGGTAGTCCCAGCCGGTGATGATGGCGCCGTCCTGCGCGCGTTTCCACAGCGGGATCGCGTCCATCAGCGGTTCCGAGGACATGATCACCGCGCAGGCGTGCACGCCCGCGTTGCGGATCAGTCCCTCGAGACCCCGCGCGGTCTCGTAGATCTTCGCGACATCGGGATTGCTGCCGATGAGTTCGCGGACCTCGGCCGCTTCCTTGTACCGCTCGTGCTCGGGATCCATGATCCCGGACAGCGGAATGTCCTTCGCCATGATCGGCGGCGGCAGGGCCTTGGAGATCTGGTCGGCGATGGCGAAGCCCGGCTGGCCGAACTGGACTCGCGCCGAATCCTTGATGGCGGCCTTGGTTTTGATGGTGCCGAAGGTGATGACCTGGGCGACCCGGTCACTACCCCAGCGGTCGGTGGCGTAGCGGACCATCTCACCGCGGCGGCGATCGTCGAAGTCGATATCGATATCGGGCATCGAGACGCGCTCGGGATTGAGGAACCGCTCGAACAGCAGCCCGTGCGGAATCGGATCGATATTGGTGATCCCCATGGCGTAGGCCACCAGCGAACCGGCCGCCGAGCCGCGGCCCGGACCGACTCGGATACCGACCTCGCGAGCGTGGTTGATCAGATCGCCGACCACCAGGAAGTAGGCCGGGAAACCCATCTCGATGATGACGTTCAGCTCGAATTCGGCGCGTTCGACATATTCGCGCGGCACGCCGTCCGGGAAACGACGCTCCAGGCCGCGGTGCACCTCCTTACGCAGCCAGCCGGACTGGTCCTCGCCCTCGGGGACCGGGAAGACCGGCATCCGGTCGCGGTGTTCCCACACCTCGGCATAGGACTGGACCCGCTCCCCGATCCAGACGGTGTTGTCGCAGGCACCGGGCACCTCGGCGTCCCACAGCGCGCGCATCTCGTCGGCCGATTTCAGGAAGTAGCCGTCGCCGTCGAATTTGAACCGGGTGGGATCGGACAGGGTCTTGCCGGTCTGGATACACAGCAACGCCTCGTGGTTGCTCGCGTGTTCCTTGGTGACGTAGTGGCAGTCGTTGGTGGCCAGCGGCGGAATATCCAGGGTCCGGCCGACCTCGAGCAGACCCTGCCGCACCCGCTTCTCGATGGAGAGACCGTGGTCCATCACCTCGAGGAAGAAATTGTCGCGGCCGAAGATCTCCTGCCATTTGGCGGCGGCCTCCAGCGCTTCCCGGTCGTGCCCGAGGCGCAGCCGCGTCTGGACCTCACCCGACGGGCAGCCGGTGGTGGCGATGATGCCCTCGGCGTGCGCGGCGATGAGCTCCTCGTCCATCCGCGCCCATTTGCCGAGCTGGCCCTCGATACTGGCCAGGGAGGACAGTTTGAACAGATTCCGCAGGCCGGTCGCGTTCTCGGCGACCATCGTCATATGCGTGTAGGCGCCCGAACCGGAGACGTCGTCGCTCTTCTGGCTCGGATCACCCCATTGGATTCGTTTGGTGTTGAACCGCGAACCGGGGGCGACGTAGGCCTCGATACCGATGATCGGCTTGATACCGGTCTTCTTCGCCGACTGGAAGAACTCGGCGGCGCCGTACATATTGCCGTGGTCGGTCATGCCCACCGCGCTCATCCCGAGGCGTTCGGCCTCGGCGAACAGCGGGGAGATCTTGGCTGCCCCGTCGAGCATCGAGTACTCGGTGTGGTTGTGCAGATGAACGAATCCGGACGAGGGGGCCAAGATCTGTCCTTCCTCCCAATGGGCTCGGCGGGGGTGGTGTAGCGAGTTTATGCGCACCCACCGACAGCTCCGGCGGCGGTTCGGCGTGCCTCCCGGTCCGGGCGTGTCGGCCGGGGTGTCCCGCCCGCACACCCCGATTCGATCACCGATCCGGCCCGGCACTGGTAGGGTCGGGCCGCGTCACGTACGAGGATGCGCCGCAGCGCTTCTCCGCCGGAGACCCGCCGGCGCGTCCGACGATCGACCCGCACAGTGCCCGATCGACCCAGCGAGGTGAACGATGACAGCACGGACGGCGCTCGCCCTGCCGGCCATCGCCGCGGCGATGACAGTGGCGGCGCTCACGGCCACATCGGCTCCGGCCGCCGCGACCGACGGCGGCTCGTTCGACACGGTGTACTCGCTCGCCCAGGGACCCTGTGTCGCTCAGCTCGACGCCTCGGTCACCGGTGACGCCTACCCCGAGCACGCCGCGTTCACGGTTTCGACGATCATGTTCGGCGTCGGCTCGTGCAGCCTGCCGGTCACGCTGAACTGGCGCAATCTGGACACCGGGGCCACCGGAGCGGTCACCAAGACCGCGAACGGTCCCGGGCACTGGATGAACGATGGCCGCTCGGCCCTGTTCCGGCCCGGTATCGGCCGGTTCACCGCGACCGTCACCGTCGGCGCCGCCCATGTCCCCGAGCCGGGGTCGGTGGACTTCACCGTGACCAAGTACCAGGGGTGAGCGCCGGCACTCCGCGATCCCACCGATAAACGGGCACGGCGCAGCTCCGTTCGGCGACGGTGCCGCACGCCCGTCCCACCGGGTCCGCTCCGGCCCTCGGCCCGCACCGGGTCGCCGGCCCGGGCCGGTTATCGCCTCCGGAGAAGGTTTCCCGCGGCAATGGCGGTTGCCGCGGGAAGCGTGAGACGATGACCGGCCCCGGCCGGCGAGCTGTTCGCGGGCGGGGCCCGGGCTCACCGCGTATGGAGAGCCGGAACGAGCGGCGAGCAGGCGGGACGATCCAGGTGGTGAACGAGGTGAACCGGCGGCCTCGCGGCGAGAGGACACCGAGGGCGCGATGACCGCGGCCGTGCTCACTGCCGCGGCCGCGGCGGTCGTGCTCGCGGCCGCCCTGCTCATCTGGGCCCGGCCCCGCCGGTTGGTCACCACCCCCGCCGAACGCGCGGTCCACGCCGCCCTGCACACCGCGTCACTGGCGGCGCGGTCGCTGCGCCGGGGGCTGACGCCGGAATCCGCGCTGGACGCGGCACCCCACCTGCGGACCCTCGTCGGAGCCGAGGGACTGGGAGTGGCCGGCCCGGAGGGCGAACTCCTGGCCTGGGACGGGACGCACCGGGGTCTCACCGGCGAGTTCACCGAGGCGGCCGAACGCGCACTGGCCGGCGAACGACCGGTGCTGGTCCACGTTCCCGATCCCGAGCGTCCGGGACGCACCCTGGTAGCCCAGCCGCTGCTCACCGACAGCGGTGTGGTGGCGGGAGCGCTGGGTATGGTCACCGGCACCCGGCCGGGTCCCGGTACGCTCGGCGCGTTGTCCGAGGTGGCCCGGTATGCCTGCGGCCAGCTCGAACTGGCCGAACTCGACGCGTCCCGGTCCCGGCTCGACCGTGCCGAGGTGCGGGCGCTGCGGGCCCAGATCAGCCCGCATTTCATCTACAACGCGCTCAACACCATCGCCTCGTTCGTGCGCACCGATCCGGCCCGGGCCCGCGAACTCATCCTGGATTTCGCCGATTTCACCCGGTATTCGTTCCGCGCCGCGGGCGAATACACGGTACTGGCCGACGAACTGCGCAATATCGAACGCTATCTGGAACTGGAACGGGCCCGCTTCGGCGACGCCCTGCAGGTCCGCCTGCGGATCGCCCCCGAGGTACTGCCGGTGACCCTGCCGTTCCTGGCCTTGCAACCGCTGGTGGAGAACGCGGTACGGCACGGTCTCGCGGGTACGCCCGGCGGCGGCACGGTGACCATCGAGGCGCGTGACGCGGGAACCGACTGTGTGATCAGCGTCGAGGACGACGGCGCGGGCATGGATCCCGAGTTGCTGCGGTCGGGATCGCTGGACGCGTCCGGCACCGGACCCGGCGCCGGACGGGAGGCCGCGCATATCGGGCTGGCCAATGTCGACGACCGGCTGCGCGCCGCGTTCGGCAACGACTACGGCCTGATCGTGGACACCGCGCCCGGGGCGGGGACGAAGGTGAGTATGCGGGTGCCCAAGTTCCGGGCCGGTATCCGTCCGTGAAACGACAACGGCCGGCCCCCGCTCACCCTCACAGAGCGGGGACCGGCCGGCGCGTGCACCGGCCCCGGGTGGCGCCGCGGCGCCGCCCGGGGTTTCCGGATCAGTGCACTACAGCCTTTTCCGCGCCGACGCCGGTCAGCGACCGGACTTCCATTTCCGCGGCCTTCACCGGATCCTCGGCGTCCTTGCCACCGAGGTAGGTGCCCACCACGCCGAGCACGAAGGCCAGCGGGATGGAGACGATGCCCGGGTTCGACAGCGGGAACCAGTCGAAGTCCAGATCCGGCAGCATGGCCGTGGACGATCCCGATACCGCCGGGGAGAACACGATCAGCACGATGGTGGAGATCAGCCCGCCGTACATGCTGAACAGCGCGCCGGTGGTGTTGAACCGCCGCCAGAACAGCGAATACAGGATCGTGGGCAGGTTCGCCGACGCGGCGACCGCGAAGGCCAGTGCCACCAGGAACGCGATGTTCTGGCCGTTGGCGAGGATGCCCAGGCCGATGGCCAGGATGCCGATCACCACCGCGGTGATCCGGGAGACCCGGACCTGCGCGTTGTCGTCGACCTTCCCGCCGCGGATCACATTGGCGTAGATATCGTGCGCGAACGAGGCCGAGGCCGTGATGGTCAGACCTGCCACCACCGCGAGAATTGTCGCGAACGCCACCGCGGAGATGACTCCGAGCAGGATCACCCCGCCCAGCTCGAATGCCAGCAGCGGTGCCGCGGAGTTCTGCCCGCCGGCCGCGCCGAGGATGCGATCCGGGCCGACGATCGCGGCCGCACCGTAACCGAGCACCAGGGTGAACAGGTAGAAGGCGCCGATCAGCACGATCGCCCAGACCACCGAGCGGCGGGCTTCCTTGGCGGTCGGCACGGTATAGAAGCGCATCAGCACATGCGGCAGACCGGCGGTGCCGAGTACCAGTGCCAGCCCCAGCGAGACGAAGTTCAGTTTCGACATCTCACTGCCGCCGTACTGGGCGCCGGGCGCCAGGACATCGCGGGCGGCGACCTTCTCGCTCTCGGAACCGGTGATCGCGCTCTGCGCGCCGCCCAGGATCTCCGAGATATCGAACCCGAATTTCGCCAGCACCATCACCGTCATCACCGCAGCGCCGGCGATGAGCAGGACGGCCTTGATGATCTGCACCCAGGTGGTGCCCTTCATACCGCCCACCAGCACGTACACGATCATCAGCACACCGACCACGGCGATCACCACGGCCTGCCCGGTCTTACTGGAAACGTCCAGCAGCAGGGCCACCAGACCACCGGCGCCGGCCATCTGCGCGAGCAGATAGAACAGCGAGACCGCCAGGGTGCTGATCGCGGCCGCGGTGCGGACCGGTCGCTGTTTCAGCCGGAAACTGAGCACATCGGCCATGGTGAATTTGCCGGTGTTGCGCAGCATCTCGGCCACCAGCAGCAGCGCCACCAGCCAGGCCACCAGGAAGCCGATCGAGTACAGGAAGCCGTCGTAGCCGTAGACGGCGATCGCGCCCGCGATACCGAGGAAACTCGCGGCGGACAGATAGTCGCCGGCGATGGCCACACCGTTCTGCGGGCCGGTGAAACCGCGGCCGCCGGTGAAGTAGTCGGTGGCGCCGCGCGTGTTACGGCCCGCCCAGAACACCACGATCATGGTGACCACGACGAACAGGGCGAAGATACCGATATTGGCGGCGGGGTTTCCGACGGTGGTGTCGGCCGCGTAGAGCGTGGTCACGATCCGCTTCCTTCCAGTTCGGCACGCAGCGCCGCGGCCCGCGGATCCAGTTCGCGGTTGGCGAACCGGACATAGAGGCCCGTGATGAGGAAGGTCGAGACGAACTGGCCCAGGCCCAGCAGAAGTCCGACGTTCACCTCACCGAAGACCTTGGTGCCCATGAAATCGTGCGCGTAGGCACCGAGCAGCACGTAGCCGAGGTACCAGATCAGGAACAGCGCGGTCATGGGGAAGATGAAGCGGCGCAGCCGGGTGCGGAGTTCCTGGAACTCCGGACTGGCTTGCGCGGCGACGAAATCGGCGGGCCCGGTGGGCTGCCCGCCGCTGTCGTCGAGATCCGTATCGGTCATGCCGGGTCCTCGCAATATGATGTGTGTTACCTGCCCGAAACTAGCGAGGCCGAATGGTTCACCGATAGATGTGATCCGCATCACTCGCCGAACCGGCGCGGCTGTGCGGTGAGCGGTCGCTGGGCCGCGACGAACGGTCGGGTCCGGAACCCGCTCGGCTACCCCTGTGGACGCGCTCCGGGCTCCCGGTCCGCGCCCATTCCGAGCCGCTCCGGCGCATGCATCCGCACGAATGCCCGCGCCACCCCGGACGATCCGGTGGTGAACCGGCTGACCAGTACCATCGACCCGAAGGCCAGCGGAACCGCGACTGCCGCCGGATACCCGAGCAGCGCGGCGGGCCAGCCTCCGGCCAGGGTGTCGGAAACTCCGCCCAGCACCGACACCACGGTCGCCCCACCCGCGACCAGACCGCCGGTCACCAATCCGGCCGCCGCGCCCGCCGCGGTGAGTCCACGCCACCAGATCCCCAGCACCAGCAACGGACACAGCGTCGCCGCCGCGAGCGAGAACGCCAGACCGACGGTCCGGGAGAGGTCCAGCGACACCACGAACAGTGAAACGCCCAGCGGGACCGCGCCCGCCGCCAAGGCGGCGACCCGGAAGTCCCGGATCCGCCCGCGCAGCACATCGGTGCTCAGCACCCCGGCGATACTCACCACCAGTCCGGACGAGGTCGACAGGAAGGCCGCCATGGCCCCGGCCGCGACCAGTGCGGCCAGCAACTGTCCCGGGAGTCCGGCCAGCGCCGAGGACGGCAACAGCAGCACGGCCGCGTCCGAGGTGCCGGTTATCAGCAGCTGCGGTACGTAGAGCCGGGCGAACACCCCGAGCAGGACCGGGAACAGATAGAAGACCCCGACCAGCGCGATCACCGTGAGTGCGGTGGACCGGGCGGCACGACCGTCGCGGTTGGTGTAGAAACGCACCAGCACATGCGGCAGGCCCATCGTGCCCAGGAAGGTCGCGATCATCAACGAATACACCTGATAGCGCGGGTGCGGGCCGGCGAAACCGCCGCCGGGCAGCAGCCAGTGGGCACCGTCGGCCGGGGCACCCGCCACCACCGGGACCGCCGCGCCGGGTTCGAGTACCAGCCGGGTGTCGCGGGCGAGTTCATGGGTGCCCACGGTCAGCAGGACCGGCCCGTCGACCGGCTGATCGCCGAGCACGCCGTGCACCGTGACCCACTGCGGTTCGGCCAGCTGCACCAGCACCGGCGTGGCCACCTCCACCGTGGTCCGTTCGCTCACCGTCGGCGGGGCCGGTGCGCCGATCCCGCCGCCCGGCCCGGGATGGCCGTCGCCGAAGAAATGCAGCACCAGTACCAGTGCCGGCAGCGCCACCGCGGTCAGTTTCAGCCAGTACTGGAACGCCTGGACAAGGGTGATCGACCGCATCCCGCCGCCCATCACGTTGGCCACGACGATCGCCGCGATCGCCACCGCACCCACCCAGCCCGGCACTCCCAGCAGGATGTGCAGGGTGAGGCCGGCGCCCTGGAACTGCGGGATCACATACACCGCGCACACCAGCACCACCACCAGTGCCGCGAGCCGGCGCACCCGGGGCGAACCGAGGCGGAACTCGGCGAAGTCGGGCACCGTGTAGGCGCCCGAACGCCGCAGCGGGGCGGCCACGAACAGCAGCAGTGCCAGATAGCCCGCGGTGAAACCCACCGGGTACCAGAGCGCGTCGGCGCCGTATTTGGCGATCAACCCGGCGACACCGAGAAACGAGGCGGCCGACAGATACTCCCCGGAGACCGCGGCCGCGTTCCAGCGCGGGCCCACACTGCGCGAGGCCACCAGGAAGTCGGAGGTCGTCCGCGCCCAGCGCACGCCGTACACCCCCAGGGTCACCGTCGCCACGGCCGCCGCCAGCAGCGCCGCCACCGTCAAACCGGACGCGTTCACGCGGCGCTCCCCCGAACGACCCACCCGGCGCGCGCTCGGGCGTTCCATGTCGCAACCCCACCGGATCGCACCGCGGCCGCCCCGCCGGCGCGCACCACCTCCCGCACGTCAATCCCCGGTGAGTTCGAGGAAATCGTTTTCGTTGCGCTCCGAGAGCCGCAGGTAGACACGGCCGGTGAGCCACAGCAGCGGATAGGCGGCCCCGCCCAGCACCAGCCACGGCAGCCGGATCCCCAGCACCACCGTTTCGGCGACCGCGCGTACCTCGAACAGCAGCGGCAGCGCCGCCAGCAGGACCGCGATCACCAGCCCGCAACTCAGCGCCAGTCCCAGCTGGGCCCGGATCAGACCACCGATCAGCGCCTCCCCGATCTCGGTCTGCTCGGCGACCTCGGACCGGGTCCGGACCCGGCGCGCACCCCGGCGTTCGGCCAGCACCACCCGCTCCCGCGGCGGTTTCGGCGGCGGGCCGATCATCGCCGCTCCGGCGGTGTATGCGGTCCGTGCACCAGACGCTGCTTCAGTTCGCGGACCTGACGTCGGCTCACCGGCAGTTCCACCGGACCGGCCCCGCGCAGGCAGACCCGCGTCGACGAGCCGACCGTGCGCAATCCGGTCACCCGGCCCAGTGCCACCAGATAGGAGCGGTGCACCCGCAGGAAGCCGTCCCGCCAGCGTTCCTGTAGCGCCGAGAGCGGAATGCGCACCAGATGGGAACCGGTGTCGGTGTGCAGCCGGGCATAGTCGCCCTCGGCCTCCACCCAGCTCACCTGGGAGCGATGCACCAGTGTCGTCACCCCCGCCAGCTCGACGGGGATGACCTCGTTGTTGCCGACCGGATCCGCCTCGGCCCCGGGCCGCGCCCGATGGGCCGCCACCCGGCGCAGCGCCGCGCCCAGCCGTTCCTGCCGGACCGGTTTGAGCAGGTAGTCGACCGCGCCCAGATCGAACGCGGCCACCGCGTGATCCTCGTGCGCGGTGACGAACACGATCGCGGGCGGATTGGCGAATTCCCCCAGGACCCCGGCCAGTTCCATCCCGTCCAGGCCGGGCATGTTGATATCGAGGAACACCGCGTCGGCGCCGTGGGATCGCAGGATCCGCAGCGCGGCGGTCGCGTCCCCGGCGCCGTGCACCTCGGTCACCGACGGTTCGCCGCGCAACAGATAGAGCAGCTCGTCCAGCGCCGGCTGCTCGTCGTCCACGGCCAGCACCCGCATCCGCCAGACCCTTCTCCTGCTTCCCAGATCCGCATCATCGTAGTCATCCCACGACAGGCGTGGGTGCGGGACGGGTGCCGTGGATCAGGATCCGAGCTGGTCCATCCGCCGCCGCATCTCCTCGGGGTCGATATCCTCGACATGGGTCGCGACGGTCCACTGATGTCCCCAGGGGTCGGCGAACGACGCGGTGCGGTCGCCGTAGAACTGGGTTTGCGGGGCGCTGATCTCGGTGGCGCCGGCGGCGAGAGCGGCCGCGTGGGCGGCCTCGGCATCCGGGACGTAGCAGTACAGGTTGACGGGCGTACCGCCGATGGAATGCGGATCGCGGAAGGCCATATCGGGCGCGGGGTCGCCGAGCATCAGCACCGAATTGCCGATCAGCAGTTCACAGTGCAGCACGGTGCCGTCGGGTCCGGGCATCCGCATCCGCTCGGTGGCGCCCAGCACCGATTTGTAGAACTCGACCGCGTCGGACGCGCCCGCGATCGCCAGACCTGGCGAAATGGTCGGATAACCTTCGGGTACAGAGCTGACATCGGACATCGCAAGACCTCCGGGTCTCGGGTCGGTTGCCGGACACCTCGAGCCTATGCCCCGGCCGCCCGCCCGTGCGCGCGTCCGGTCAGCCGCCCCAGCTGACGTTCGTTTCGATGACCTGCCGCAGGGCCGTGGCGGTGCGCGGGTTGCGGTAGAACTGGTGACCGCCGATGCTGATCGACCCGGCGATCGGCAGCGGCAGGCCCAGGTCCACGGTGACCTCGCCGCTGCCCTGCATCGCGTAATCCTCGATATCGAGTGTTCCGGCCTCGTTGGGGAGGTCCCAGATATCCGATTTCGGGGTCTGCGTGACGTCCAGCCGGATTGTCAGCCGGCCGCCGTCACGGGCCAGGAGGGTCGCGGTGGTGACCTGGTCCAGATCGACGCCGCCGCCGACGGTCTGCTGCACCCGCCAGACCGCGCCCACCCCGACGGGTTCGTCCGGGAACGTCACCGACCGGTAGACGGCCTGATAGAACGCCTGCTCCAGGGCCGCTCGTGCGGAGTTGGACGTATCCGGTGCGGGCGCCAAGCGCAGGGCGGTGATACCACCGAGTTCGCTCATCTCGAAACCGGCGTGCGTACCGTCGGCGGCGGTGAGGGCCTCCGACAGCGCCGGATCCGGGGTGGTGACCGAGCCCAGGGTGAGTTCGACCCCGCCGGAATCGGTGGTGGCGGTCATCGGGATCGTCAGGGCCGGGCTCGAGAAATCGCGCACCTGCTGGTTGTCGATCTGCTGCTGGATCCGGTGGTCGGTACGCAACGTGACCGCCTGGACGGTGCCGTCGTAGTAGGAGGGACGCAGCGTCGAACGGGGTTCGCTGCCCGGATCGACCGTGGTGACGACCGCGGCGGCGATCGGCACGGTGACCTCGTTCCCGATGCCCAGCGGTTCGGTGCCGTCCGATTCGGCCGTCGATTCCCCGCCGTCGGCGCATCCGGCGCCGAATGCGGTGAGTCCCACCGCGAGAACCAGCATCAGCACTCTGGACCGCGCCACCCGGGGCGTGGGAAACGAACACAACACCGTCACGCCCGACAGCCTACGAGGCCTACCTGAGGAAGACCTGGGACATCGCGGATCTCCGCGGGCGGGTCCCGCCGGTATCGGCCGGAGCCGGTCGCGACGCGCCGCCCCGCGGGCCCCGGAGTCCGCTCGCGGGTGCCCACGGTGCCCGGCCCGGCCCGCTCGAGAGATGATGGTCGGCGTGAGTGACGACCGGCCTACGCCCGAGCAGGACCCCGACGACGCCCCCGGCGCCGACGCCCCCCGCGGGACGGCCGGCACCCACGCCTCCCCCGGCACGGCGAACACCGACGCTCCCGGCGGCACCGGCGCACAGCCCCGGACCCGGCTGCGGCTGCTGCTGACGATCGCGGTGACCCTGTTCGTCCTCGATCTGGTCACCAAGGTGGCCGTGGTCGCCTGGATCCGGCCCGGTGAACGAGTGCCGGTCATCGGGGATTTCGTCGAGCTGGTGCTGGTACGCAATCCGGGCGCCGCCTTCTCCATGGCCACCGGGATGACCTGGCTGCTCACCCTCATAGCGGCCGCCGTGGTGATCGGGGTGCTGCGGATCGGGCGGAGTCTGCGGTCCCCACTGTGGGCCGTGGGCCTGGGCGGAGTCCTCGGCGGCGCGCTGGGCAATCTGATGGACCGGCTGTTCCGTGAACCCGGCCCGATGCAGGGCCATGTGGTGGATTTCGTGTCCGTCGGCTGGTGGCCGGTGTTCAACGTCGCCGATTCGTCGATCGTCTGCGGCGCGATCCTGCTGGTCGTGCTCACCCTCTTCGGATACGAACCCGACGGCACCCGCTACCAGCGGGAATCGGCCGGAAAAGCCCCGGCCCCCACACCCACCGGAGAAGACGGGGCCACGCCCACCGACCCACCCGGACCCGATCGCGACGACTCCCCGCAGAACCGGGCCGCCGGAGCCGGAGGCGCTGCCGCATGAGGGAAACCCGGACCATGCCCGTCCCGGACGGGCTCGACGGTATGCGCGTGGACGCCGGGCTGTCCCGGCTGCTCGGCCTGTCCCGGACCGCGGTGGCGACCCTGGCGGAGGAAGGGTCGGTCCAGCTCGACGGCACCCCCGCCGGGAAATCGGATCGGCTCACCGCCGGCGCCTGGCTCGAAGTGGTCTTCCCGGAACCCCGGCGGGAGCTGACGATCGAGGCCGAACCGGTCGAGGGTATGAAAATCCTCTACGCCGACGACGATATCGTCGCGGTGGACAAACCGGTCGGCGTGGCCGCGCACACCGGGGTCGGCTGGAGCGGTCCCACCGTGATCGGCGGGCTGGCCGCCGCCGGCTACCGGATCTCGACCTCCGGCGCGCACGAACGCCAGGGCATCGTGCACCGTCTCGACGTCGGTACCTCCGGGGTCATGGTGGTGGCGCAGTCCGAGCACGCCTACACCGTGCTGAAGCGGGCGTTCAAACAGCGCACGATCGACAAGCGTTATCACGCGCTGGTCCAGGGCCATCCCGACCCCAGCAGCGGCACCATCGACGCGCCCATCGGCCGGGCCCGGGGCGGCGACTGGAAATTCGCGGTCACCTCGGATGGCCGCCCCAGCGTCACCCACTACGACACGGTGGAGGCATTCCAGGCCGCGAGCCTGCTCGATATCCATCTGGAAACCGGCCGCACCCACCAGATCCGCGTGCATTTCTCCGCGATCCGGCATCCGTGCTGCGGTGACCTCACCTACGGCGCCGATCCCCGGCTGGCCGAACGGCTCGGACTGCAACGCCAGTGGCTGCACGCCCGGTCGCTGGGCTTCCAGCATCCGGCCGACGGCCGCTACCTCGAGATCACCAGCGAATACCCGGACGACCTCACCCACGCGCTGCGCACTCTGCGCGACGCCTGAGCACCGGCCGTGAGCGACCAGGACCCGGCGCCGGCGTCCGACCCCGCCCGGGGCGGCCGGCGCTGGTCCCGGGGCCTCGGCTACGGGGCGGCGGTGGTGCTGTGCGCCGCGCTCGCCGTGGTGCTGGGCGTCGCGAATCCGCCCCGCGACGAAGGCGTATCCACCGACCGGCTCGGCCCGGAACCCGGTGACACCGTCGCCGGATACCTCGATCGGGCGCGCGATTCGCTGGCCGGCCCCGACGACGGTGACCGCTGGGCCCTCGTCTCCTTCGGCGACTATCG
Organism: Nocardia sp. NPDC024068; assembly: GCF_040638875.1. NCBI lineage: Bacteria > Bacillati > Actinomycetota > Actinomycetes > Mycobacteriales > Nocardiaceae > Nocardia > Nocardia sp. NPDC024068. The sequence continues at coordinate 98,123 of NZ_JBEZYU010000011.1, forward strand.
CACCGCCGGCGAGCTGCCCGCCGCGACCACCGGGGTCCGCGTGGGTCAGGCGCTGTATCAGGTCCCGGTGCCGCGGGTCGCCACGCCCCTGGTGGCCGTGCAGGTCCCCGGCGGTGACACCGCCCTGCGGCGTTCCGGTACCGACGCCGCCTGGCAGCTGACCGACCGGCTCCGGTACACAGTCCCGGATACTCGCCCCGCACAGATCCTCGAGGTCGCGGCGAACCGGCTGCGGGCCGGCTGCGCCTGCGCCCCCGGCGTGGTCGTCCGGGCGCCGCTCGGCCGCTTGCGTGAGCTCGCCGATCGGCCGGGAATCCGCGCCGTCCAGGCACTCCCGGCCGATGCGGTGGCGGGACGGTTCGCGGTGGCGCCCCTGCTGCCCGATACCGGCGATCCGATCGTCCCGCCCGCCGACGACGGCCCGGTCCCGGCCGGCTGACTCAGAAGTCCGGCGTCACGCTCAGAAGTCCAGTGTCACCACGCCGTCGAGATACCGGTGGCAGCGCCCTGTCAGCAGCACCCGGTCGCCGGCCAGTTCCACGCCGAGCGTGCCGCCGCGCCGAGACAATTGGCGGGCGGTGAAGCGGGTTCCGCCCAGTTCCGCCGCCCACAGCGGCGCGAGCTGCGCATGCGCGGAACCGGTCACCGGATCCTCGGGGACCCCGACGCCGGGGCCGAAGAAACGGGAGACGAAATCGACCTCGTCACCCCGGGCGGTGACCACGACGCCCCGGGGTACCGGTGGAAAGGCGCTCAGCGCCGGGGCCAGGTCGCGGACGCGGCGCTCGCCGTCCACGACGATCACCACATCGGCACCGGTATAGGCCGCCAGCGGTTGCACCCCCAGCGCGGCGAGCAGCGCGGGATCGGGATCGGCCGGCGACGACGCCACCGCGGGGAGATCCAGGATGTACTCGTCGTCATCGGTACGGTCCACCGGCAACCAGCCGCTGCGGGTGAAGAAGGCCACCCGATCCAGCCCCGGCTCGATATCGGTGAGGATCTGCGAAGCGGCGGCCAGGGTGGCGTGTCCGCACATCTCCACCTCTGTCGCCGGAGTGAACCAGCGGAGGTGGTAGGCGGGACAATCGCCGGGCGGCGGCCCGGCCTCCGGGGGTAACCGCGAGGTATAGAAGGCGGTCTCGGCGAGGTTGTTCTCCTCGGCGACCTGTTGCAGCACGGTATCGGGCAACCAGGTGGGCAACGGCATCACCGCTGCCGGGTTACCGGAGAACGGTGCGTCGGCGAACGCGTCGATCTGGTGCAGCAGAACCTCCATGCCATGAAGGTACTCCAGACTTGAATATGCGCCCCGCACAAGCCATCTCGCGCTCCTCGCGGGCCGGTCAGGACGGGGTCACGGCGTGTTCCCCCGGTTCCCGGCCGGCCGCGCGGGGGTCGCGGCTCAACCGGGCGGAACCGGCGGCCGCCACATCGCCCACAGGTCCGGACCGCCATCGGGGACGCTGATCGTGGCGGTGACCTCGAACCCGAACCTTTCGTAGTAGGGAACGTTGGATTTATTGCTCGATTCGAGATAGGCGGGCACCCCGTCCCGATCACACCGGTCCAGCCGGGACCGCAACAGCGCCTGCCCGTAACCGGCTCCGCGTACCGAGGGGTCGGTGCCGAGTACCGCCAGATACCAATGTGGCTCGTCCGGATGCACCCCGGACATGGTGTCCGCCAGCCGTTTACCTACGAGCAGCCGAGTGCCGAAGGCACGCACCATCTGCGGAAACATCCTGAGTTCGGACCTGGGCGAGGGCCGCCAGTTCCCGGGCGGATCCCAGAGCGCGGCCCCGCCGATCCGGCCGGACCGATCGACCGCGATATCCACCCCGCCGTGGGCGAAGTGCTGATGGCGGGTCTGGGTGGCGAAGAACCGCGGCGCGCCGGCCGCCCGGCGGCGGGGATCGGGTACGACCCACGACATCACCGGATCCTCCTGGAACGCCGCGCCGAGGGTTCGCGCCAGCGCATCGATATCGGCGCGCTGCGCCGGACGCACCTCGAAGGATTCCGCCACGTCTTCGTCCTCTCCTGGTATGCGGGTGCCCCGCCCACCCGGACCATCGCCGGGCCCCTCCGAGATCCTATGTCCGATCGGCTGTCCCGGCTCCCGGCGGCTCGGCTACCCGGACTCGCCGGGCGCCGCCGGGACCAGTTTGTGCGATTCGCCGCGCAGGGTGGCGCTCACCCACCAGGCCACCTCCACCAGGACGATCCCCACCGCCCCGCATATGAACGCGGCGGTGGTGAGTGCGGCGTTCGACGGGTCGAGGGCGAAGAACTCGCGGGTGAACGGCACCGTGAACAGAATCAGGTACGCCGCCACCGAGACCGCCAGCAGCACGATCTTCCACCAGTTGTAGGGCCGCGCGACGATCGCCAGCACCCAGACCGCGATCATGATCAGGGTGATGAGCGCGGTGGTCCCGGCCTGTATCTTCTGCTGTTCGCTGGCCTCGGGCCCGGCGTAGGCGATCAGGTACGCCACGAACGTCGCCGCCCCGATCACCACGCCCGAGGGAATCGCCAGCCGCATCACCCGCCCCACGAAACCGGTACGGGCCCGTTCGTTGTTCGGCGCCAGCGACAGGATGAACGCCGGGATGCCGATGGTGAACCAGGCCGCGATCGTCACATGGCGGGGCAGGAACGGGTAGCCGATGGGTTCGTAACCGAAGATCTGCGAACCCACCCCCGCGACGCCCACCAGGAACGCCAGCAGAACGGAGTACACGGTTTTGGTGAGGAACAGATTCGAGACCCGCTCGATATTGCCGATCACCCGCCGGCCCTCGCCCACCACGTACGGCAGGGTGGCGAATTTGTTGTCCAGCAGCACGATCTGCGCGACCGCGCGGGTGGCGGGGCTGCCCGCACCCATGGCCACACCGATATCGGCGTCCTTGAGCGCGAGCACGTCGTTCACGCCGTCGCCGGTCATGGCCACGGTATGCCCACGGGACTGCAGCGCCGCCACCATGGCGCGCTTCTGATCCGGCCGCACCCGGCCGAAGGTGGTCTTGTCCTCCAGTACCGCGGCCAGTTCCGCACGGTCCTCCGGCAGGGTGCGCGCGTCGACCGCCCGGTCGCCGCCGGGCAGGTCCAGCGAGGCGGCGACCGCGCCGACCGAAACGGCGTTGTCGCCGGAGATCACCTTGATGTCGACGTCCTGGCTCGCGAAATAGTCCAGGGTGTCGCGGGCGTCCGGCCGCACCTTCTGTTCGAGCACGACCAGCGCCACCGGGGTGAGGGCGCCGGGCGCGTCCGGGGCGTCGACCGCCCGGTCCCCGCGGGCCAGCAGCAAGACCCGCAAACCGCTCGCGCCGAGTTCCTCGGCGGCGCGCGCGTCGGCGGATCCGGAATCCAGCAGGACGTCGGGAGCGCCCAGCAGCCAGTCGCCGTGCTCGCCGTAGGAGAACCCGCTCCATTTCTTGGCCGAGGAGAACGGCGCCACCGCGGTGTACGTCCAGCCGGGGCCGTCCGGCAACGCTTCGGCGACGGCCTGCACACTCGCGTTCGGCCGGGGATCGTCGGCGGCCATGGCCGCCAGCGCCTGCCGGGCCCGGTGTTCCGCGTCGGCCGCGGTCTCCAGCATCCGGAGTTCGGCCAGCCGCATACCGTTCTCGGTGAGCGTGCCGGTCTTATCCGCGCACACCACGTCCACCCGCGCCAGACCCTCGATCGCGGGCAGTTCCTGGACCAGGCATTTGCGCTGCCCCAGCCGGACCACGCCGACCGCGAAAGCGATCGAGGTCATCAGCACCAGACCCTCCGGCACCATCGGGACCAGGGCGGCCACCATCCCGGTGACCGCCGGCCGCCAGGATTCGCCGCTGGAGACCAGCTGGTTGTAGATGCTCAGCGCACCCGCCGGAATCAGCAGATAGGTGATGACCTTGAGGATGGTGTCGATACCGTTGCGCAGTTCGGAGTTCACCAGCGTGAACTTGCTGGCCTCCTCGGCCAGTTTGGCGGCGTAGGCGTCCTTTCCGACCTTGGTGGCCCGATAGGCGCCCGAACCGGACACCACATAGCTGCCGGACAGCACCTGGGCACCGGATTCCTTGGCCACATCGTCGGCTTCGCCGGTGAGCAGCGATTCATCCACCTCGAGCAGTTCGGCCTCGGCGACCACACCGTCGACCACGATCTGGTCGCCGGGTCCGAGTTCGATCAGATCGTCCAGCACGACCTCGCTGGGCGCGATCTGCTGGGCGTGACCGTCCCGGCGGACCGTGGGCCGGGCCTGCCCGACAATGGCCAGCCGGTCGAGGGTCCGTTTGGCCCGGACCTCCTGGATGATGCCGACCGCGCTGTTGGCCACGATCAGTAATCCGAACATCCCGTCGATCACCGAGCCGGTGGCCATGACCAGGACGAACAGCACACCGAGGATGGCGTTGATCCGGGTGAACACATTCCCCCGGACGATATCGCGCACCGAGCGACTGGCCCGGTCCGGCACATCGTTGGTGAGACCGTCCCGGCGCCGTTGGGTCACCTCGTCCGCGGTGAGGCCGGCCGATCGGGCCGCCTGCACAGTTGTCGACATGGCAGTCAGCGTAGCCAGCCGGTCGGTCGCGGACCTACCAGGCGACGTTGATCGGACCGGGTGTCCAGGTTCCGGAGTGCTCCGCCCGGGTCACCCGCGGCCGCGCCGGCACCGTACCGGGATCCCGCGGCAGGAACTGCTGCAGCTGCCCCCAATCCCGGTCCCAGTCGTTGTCCAGGTAGGTCGGCAGCGTCCGGGCGTGCAGCAGCAGATCGGTCCAGCCGAGCGGGCCGCCGCCGTCGTGGTTCTGCCACAGGTTGGTGTCGTGGGCACCGACCCGGTCCGGCAGAATCCGGTACTTCGGTGTTTCGGCGATGCCGATGCGGTGGTCGAACGGGCGCTGGCACGGGAATTGCAGGCCCACCGCCCAGTCCAGCAGGACCGGATCCTCGGAACCGACAACGGTGTTCAGGTCCTGGGTCTGCGGGATCCGGGGCGGGGTGAAGGCCAGCCACTGGCGGGGATCACGATCCCGGTCGGCGGCGACGATGCGCACCGTATCGGCGTCGGCGTAGGGCGCGAGCGGCACCCGGAGATTACGCCAGGACGGGGCCGGCCCGATATCGATCGGATTGACCCGGCGCAGCGGGACCGGTTCGGCCGCCGACCCGCCCGCGGCGGTGGTGGAACCGAATTCGAGTTCGAGCGACTGCCCGTGGGTGACCACACCGTCGGCGTCACGGGACCAGATCCGTCCGGCGGCGCTCAGCGCGAGGATCTCCGCGCGTTCGGCCACCGGCGGCAGCCGGTACCACCCGCTGGTCAGTTCGGCGGGTCCGTCCGCGTGATAGCTGCCCTGGACCGGGGTGGCCGGGTCGAGCCCGAACGGCAGTGCGGGACCAGCGGTTTCGGTGGCGACACCGTCACCGGAGCCGCCCGACCCCACCGAATCCGCGATCGCGGCGTCGGCGCCCTCCTCGGCGTCGGCGCTCAGATCGGCGGCCACCCCGGTGGGCGTGAACCCGGTGCCGGTACCGGCCAGCGCGGCGCCGGCGTCGCCGGACAGCGGCGTCAGCCCGCCACGATTGGGATCGGTCTCCACCAGCACCTGCGGGGCCAGCCCGCAGGTGTTCCCGGCGAGCGCACCGAGGTTGGAACTCGCCAGCGAGAAGGCCGGGTACTGGGTCACCGCCCCCTTCGCGAAGGACGCCACCTCGAACAGCACCATGAACGCGGCGGCCACCGCCAGCGGCGGCACCTTGACGAATCGCCAGCCCCAGCGCGAGATCCGGTGATGACCCCGATCCGGGGCCCGGACATGCCACCAGGCGGCCAGCGCCAGCAGCAGCACCGCGCCCAGCAGGAAGATCTTGTTGACGGCGAACCCCGCCACGGACGGCAGTTTGTCCCACCACGGGATGCTGTAGGAGGAGACGTACCACCAGCCGTTCGGCCCGGAGAACACCAGCGCCAGCAGGAACGCCACCGCCGCGGCGAACAGCGCCCGGTTACGCGGTCCGCGCATCACCCGCGGTCCGACGGCGACCGCGGTGAGCACCGCCACCGCACCGGCCAGTCCCGCGAAGACACCGAGATGATGGGTCCATTTGGTGGGTGTGGTCATCATCAGCGCCATGGCGCCGACGGTGACCCCGAGGATCCGGCGGGAGGGGCCCAGCGCGGCCGTCGGGATCTTGCCGCCCTTGTGCAGCAGGGTGAGCAGGCAGACCACCAGACCCGCCACCATCACGAAGATGCCGAAGCGGCGGGCCACCGAACCGTCCACGGTGCCCATGAAAAGGTACTGGTAGCGCAGGTATTCGTCGTACCAGAGCACATGCGGCCCGGCCAGTTCGTGGACCCGGCGCATCTCCTGCATCGCGCTGAACGGCTGGTCCGCGAACGCCACCACCAGGACCAGGACCCCGGCGGCGGCCAGAGGCAGCAGCTGGGCGAGCCAGCCCAGCCGCGGCGCCCGCGCGGCGACGGTTTTGAACAGTGGGCGCAGTCCGGCGAGCAGGGCGGCGACGCAGATGACGCCGTGCGGCCCGGCGGTACAACTGAACGCCGCGATCAGAATGGCCACCGCGAACGGCAGCAGCCGCCGGGTGGCGATCCCGCGCTCGACCGAACACCAGGTCAGCAGCACACCCAGCGCGACGATGGGTTCCGGGCGCAGTCCGTTGTTGTACGGCAGCCAGACCGCCAGGAAGACCAGCGCACCGGTCCAGGGCACGAATCGGTTGCGGTGCAGGGCGGCACCGAATCGCGGCACCACCTCGCGGCTGATCACCAGCCAGGCCAGGATGCCCGCGAGCAGCGACGGCAGCCGCACCCACGGGCTGGCGGTGCTCAGCTGGGCCATCTGGCCGATGAGGTCGTAGTACGGGGTCCCGACCGGATTCTCCGGGACCCCGAAGTACCGGAAGTAGTTCGCCATGTACCCGGCGGTCAGCGAGGTGCGGCCCATACCGAACTGGTAGCCGTCGTCGGAGGTGGTGGCACCGATGAAATGCCACAGGACCAGGGTGCCCAGCACCACGCCGTCGATGGGGCGGAAGGTCCACCAGCGGGCCGGCAGGAACCGGCGGGCCCGGCGGCCGTCGGTGGAGTCCAGGCGGTGCAGCGCGAGCAGGGCGATGAGGGTCGCCAGTACCGCCGACCAGATAGCCACCTGTTTGATCGGAGTGGGCGAGGAACTGAACCGGCTGTCGACTTCGGCGGTGACACTGGTTCCGGCGGGGTCGTCCAGATCGCTGAACACTCCGACCAGTTGCGGCCGGAAGTCCCCGCCCAGTACAACCGGTTCCCGGCCGGTGAGCGTGGCCACCGATTCGGTCATCCCGGCGCCGACGGTGAGCGCGCAGCCGGGCGCGAGCTCGGCGACGGGGACGCTGAACAGCGATTGGTTGCGCAACACCACGTCGAGACGCGATCCCGACTCCGGTGTCGCGGGCCGGACGCGGGCCACGAAACCGTAGCGTTCGAGGTCGGGGGCACCGTCCGGCGCGGTCGCGGTCAGCACTCCGCCGCCGCGGGCGTCCAACTGCAGAATCGCCGCGCACGGCACGGTCGCGTCGAAGCTCAGCGGCGCGTAGGCGACCAGCGGGGCTTCGACGGAAGCGGTGGAATCCGTCTGTGGCCAGGTGAGGGTCGCCTCGTCCACCTGCACCGGCAGGAACGGCACCGCCACCGCCAGCACCGCACCGATCAGGGCCGATACCAAGGCCACCGGCCGGGCCCAGCCGCCTCTCGATCGCGGTCGCGGACTTATCGAGATCTTCGCCGGCTCGGGCGCCGCCACCACAATCGTGTCAGCCACGGGGCGCAATCCTAGCGGGACGCCGTCGCGGCCCCTCGAGTGCTGTCACGGTCACGACGATGCCGCCGCGAACGAAACCGGCCGGTCTGCCCTGGGCAGACCGGCCGGAACGCGGAACCACGGATCAGGCGACGCAGGCCGGCGACTGGACCTGGGCCTGAGCGAGCATATTGCAGGCCCAGGTCTGCTCGACCTTCCACACGCCGTTCTCGGCGACGAACGGCACATCGACCACATTCTGGGTATCGCCCAGTTTGAAGTTGGCCTTCGCGTTCAGGGTGTCGGCGAAATCGTTGACCTCGGTGACCTCGATGGTGGCGCCGGAATCGGCGTAGAACTGCGCCAGTTTGCCCGGCAGTTCCGGATCGGCCTCGGCGCCCTGCACCATCTCCAGCTTCTCCTCGTTCGGAACGGCCGGATCGAGCGCGCGCTGGAGCTGGGTGTTCAGATCGGCGGCGGTGGGCACCGGAGGCAGATCGTCGGCCGCCTCGGTGGTGGCCGCCGCCGCGGAGGTGGTCTCGCCCTTGCCGCCCGAGTCGGAATCATCGCTACCACACGCCGTAAGGGTCAACGCGGCCACGGCGGCCAGGCCGGCGATCGCGATACGTCCGGTCTTGCGAAGCTTCAACTGCTCGTCCTTTGCGTTCGAGGGTTCGGTGTCGTGCGCGGTGGCAGCACCACCGGAACCGGCGACGCTGCGCGGAACCAACCTACCCGGCGGTCTGTCACGACAGGCTGCCGAGCGGGTCCGCCGGGCGCAACTCCGTATTGTCGGCAGCGAACGTACGCGCGATACCGGGCCCTGTCGAGCGGGTCTCGAACCGGACGGTCACCCGGCCGTGCCCCGCTCCCTGCACCCACCCGTACCCGAATTCGGGGTGCCGCACATCGGTTCCCGACCGCCACGATGGGACCTCACCTGCGGCGTTGCGCGAATCCACCGACGCAGCGGTGGATTGTCCACGCGTCGCGGGACCGGCCGCGGCGGCCGCGGCAGCGGGATCGGGTCTTACCGAATCCACAGAACTCTCTTCATCGCCCGCCAGAGAAGGCGACGCCCCTGCCGACCCTGTCTCCCGGTCCCCGGCAGCCGGGGCGGGATCGTTCTCGCCGGTCTCGCCGGCGGCCCCACCGGGCGGGCCGGTCACACCGGGCGCCCGCACCGGGTCACCGTATCCCCTTGTATCGCCGATCATCTCGTCCGCACCCGAGCCCACCGCGGCCGATACCCCGGCAACCCCGCTCTCGGGTACGCCCAGCCGATCGAGGTCGGGAAACAGCGATTCCTGCCGGATCGCCGACAGCCCCGCGTATCCGACGCCCACCAAGCGGACCGGTCCCAGTTCCCGCGGATCCAGCGCGGCACGCTGGGCCGCCGCCGTGAGCGTGGCCAGGTCCTCGGTGGCATAGGCGAGAGTGGTGGAGCGCGTGGTGATGCTCATATCGGCCCGCCTGAGTTTCAGCACCACCGTGCGGGCGGCCCGGCCGTCGCGGAGCAGGCGGCGATGGGCGGCGGCGGCCATCTCGGTGATCGCCGGACGCAACCCCTCCAGCGTGACGATGTCGTGCTCGTAGGTGGTCTCGGCGCTGATCTGCTTGGCCTCCGCACGTTCGGCGACCGGGCGGTCGTCGATCCCCCGAGCCAGCCGGTGCAGTGCCGCGCCGACGCTGCCACCGAGTATGGACACCGCCTCCACCTCGGGCAGGGCGGCGAACGCACCCACCGTCTCGATGCCGAGGATACGCAGCCGGCTCTCGGCCACCGGCCCGATACCCCACAGTTTGCGGACCGGAAGGCCGGCCAGCAGCGCCTGCTGTTCAGCGGGTGCGATCACCCGGATACCGTCGGGTTTGGCCAGCCCCGAGGCGATCTTCGCCAGCTGCTTACCCGATCCGGCGCCGATCGAGGCCACCAGGCCGGTGCGCTCGCGAACCTCCTCGCGCAGGCGCGCGCAGTAGGACAGCACCGCGTCGGGCCCCGTCCCCGCCAATTCCTCGGGCTCGGCGAACGCTTCGTCGAGCGACAGCGTCTCCAGCACGGGGATCCGGGCCCGCAACGTATCGAACACCCGGCCGCTGAGCAGGCTGTACAGCGCTCCCCGGGGCGGCACCACCACCGCCGGCGCCCCGACCAGCCGCCGCGCCTGCTGCATCGGCATCGCCGATCGGGCGCCGAAGACCCGTGCCTCATAGCTGGCACCGGCCACCACCCCGCGGGCTCCGGTGCCGCCGACGAGTACCGGCCGTCCGCGCAGGGTCGGCCGGGTGAGCTGTTCGCACGACGCGAAGAAGGCGTCCATATCGATATGCAGCACCCAGCGCCGGGAAGTCCGTGCGACGGGCGACGGTGCGGCACCCGGATACCGGCCGCTCACCACGGGACGGACCGCCGTTCTCCCGGCGGCGCGCACCACCGCCGCCGCCCCCGTCCCCGGGCGCGGCTGCTGGTGTCCATGACCGCAGAATCTACGCGGCGGCCCCGACAGGTCCGGGCACCCGCGCCCGGACCTGTCGGGGTACCCCGCGCCGGCGACGCGGTTACCGGCCATTTCGCGGGCACACGGCGTGCCGCGATCCGACGGCGCCGGGGTCTCGTATGTGATGATCGGACGATGAAGATCCGCAAGGCCGTGATCCCCGCTGCCGGTATCGGTTCCCGACTGCTGCCGCTGACCAAGGCGATTCCCAAGGAGATGCTGCCGGTCGGCGACAAGCCGGTGATCGAGCACACCGTGCGCGAGCTGGTGGCCTCCGGGATCACCGATATCACCATCGTGGTCAGCGGCGGTAAATCGCTGATCCAGGACCATTTCCGGCCCAATCCGGCATTGGTCGCGCAGTTGCGCGCGGACGGCAAGAGCGCCTATGCGGATGCCGTCGAAGAGGTCGGCGAATTATCTCGGCTGGGACATATCACCTACCTGGACCAGCACGGGCCCTACGGCAACGGAACGCCCGTGCTCAACGCCGCCCGGACCGCCGCCGACGAGCCGATGCTGGTGCTGTGGCCCGACGACGTCTTCGTCGCCGAGATTCCGCGCGCCCAGCAGCTGGTCCAGGCCTACGAATCCACCGGCTGCCCGGTACTGGCCCTGATGCCGATGAACCCGAACGAATCACAGCGCTACGGCGTCCCCGTCGTGCGTGAGGATCTGGACGACGGGCTGCTGCGGATCTCCGGACTGGTGGAGAAGCCCAAACCGGCCGACGCGCCCTCGGCCTATGCCGCCATCGGCGGGTATGTGGTGACGCCCGGCATCATCGACGAGCTGCGCACCCAGACCGAGAAGTGGTACACCCACCGCACCGGTGAGGTGTATCTGACCGATTCCATCAACGCCTACGCTGCCAACCACGCCGTCTACGGGCAGGTCATCCAGGGCCGCTGGTACGACACCGGCAACCCGGGCGACTACCTCATCGCGCAGTTCGCCTCGGCACTGGCCCACCCCGACTATGGGCCACTGCTGCGCCGTCAAGTGGACTGACGGCGACACGGCATCCGGCTCAGAACCGCCGGATGCTGAAGATGTGGAACTGGTCGATCGGCGTGAGCCCGACCGGAACTCCGGCGCCGTAGGCGTTGAGCACCTGCCCGACACCGGCGTAGATGCCCACGTGGGAGGCGTCCGCGTTGATGATGATCACATCACCGGGCGAGAGTGCGTAGCGCGGTACCGAGGCGCCCACCTTCGCCTGCTCCCAGGTGGTGCGGGGCAGCATTACCCCGACCTGCCGGAAAGCCCACTGAACGAGGCCGGAGCAGTCCCACGTATTGGGACCCGTCGCACCCCATTCGTACATTTTGCCGGTCTGTGACGTTGCCGCCGCCAGCGCGCCCAGACCGTTACTGGTCGGCAGGGGCAGCCCCGCGGATCCGCTGGCGCTGAGCGATCCGGATCCGGAGGACGATCCGGTAGCGGAGCTACCCGGCTGCGCCCAACCCGGCGCCGCCGCCAGTGCGGAGACGGCCGATGCGAGAACCAAGCCGGCGATACCCCGGCGCAGTGCGATTCCGATCACGTGCCCACCCTTCTTGCCGGTCGATACGCGGGAGCCATACGGCGCCCGGTTAACTCGCGGCATCCGCCGTTGGACGGTATGCCGCGGACCACTGGCATAGCGTCGGCGAAGGAGCTCCGACGCGACTTGACTCAGGTAGAGACGAACGAAATTATCACCGTCCCGTTACGGCCGTCGCCGGTCGCAGCGGTATCGTGATGAATTCTGCCGGGCCGGTAAGGCAGCCGACAAGGCCCTGGCTAACTCTCAGCATGTGATCTAAATCACAAAGATGTTTACTGTGTCTGAGTTGCGATGTCGTTCAGAGTCTTCAACACCGCATCCTTGGTAGCCGGTGGCGACTCCACGAAGACCCCCACCTGCCATACCGGCTCACCCCCGGGTTCCGCGGCGACATAGCGGCTGAAGTCGACCGTGTACTTACCCTCGGCGTTCGACGCGGTCTCCACATACGCGGTGCGATCGTCGAACTGCCGGGCCTGTCCCGGTTCGTCGAACCATTCCGAGTCGAACGTGCTCCGGGTGGCGGCATCGCAGGTCGCCGGGCATTTACGCAGGACCAGGTTGACCCGCTGCCCCGCAGCGGAATTGCCTTCGTCGACACAGCCCCAGGCCTCGGCATCCGGGATCTTGTCGATGGAGCCCTTCATACATCCCCAGGACCCGGGCGCGCGAAACGCGAACGGCCAGCCCCGGAAAGCCATCGTGAAGGTGTCCTCCCCGGCCTGCCAGGCCGGGCCGAGCACCGCGACCGGTGCGAGGCCCTCACGCAGCGCCGGCTCATCGCCCGCGGGCGCCGCGCCGGTGGTGGTCGTCGTGCTCGAGGGCGCGGGCGCCGAGGTGGTGGCCCGGCCCGATTCCCTGGTCTGCGAGGAAGTTCCGGCGACGGAGGCCGCCGCGTCGTCCCCGGACCCCTGGGACCTGAGCACCACCAGGCCCACCACACCGACCAGCACCAGGACCACCACGGTCGCCAGTACCGCGATCAACGGGCCGTTGTTGTTCTTCTGCGGCGGCCCGCCGTGGCCGCCGTATTCCAGTGGCGGCACCTCCCACGCCCCTTGCTGCGGGGGCGGCGGGGGAACCTGTCCCGGCTGCTGTCCCCACGGCATTCCCGGACCGGGCTGCCCGCCCCCCTGCTGTCCCTGATGCCCCTGCTGCCACTGTCCCGAGGGTGTGTTCTTCTGCTGCCCCTCAGGGGAATGCCGCCACCACTCGTCGGGATTGTCCGAACCCATAGGACACCACCCTAATGCGCGGCGGCACGGTGGTCATGGCCGCAGCCTCGCGGGCACGACCGGCGTCACCCGCGCCGGTCACGCGGTAGCCGCCGGCCGGGAGAACCCGGCCGGCGGTACCCGTCAGCCCGCCTTCTGGATCCGGGCCCGCACCCCACCGGTCAACTCGGCGGCCGCCGGCCCGGCGGCGCCGAATTCCAGCTCGACGGCCAGGATCTCACCGGCGATCAGCTCCCGGTGCGTCCGTGCCCACTCCTGCCGGTCGGCGGGGACCTCGAGGGTCGCGGTGACCCGATCGGAAACCTCGAGCCCGAGCGATTTCCGGGTCTCCTGCAGGTCCCGGATGATGTCGCGGGCCCAGCCCTCGGCCTCCAGCTCCTCGGTGACCACCGAGTTCAGCACCACCAGACCGGTATTACCGGGCAGCGCCGCGGTGGATTCCGGTTCCGCCGCCACCAGACGCTGGGTGTATTCCTCCGGCAGCAGGTCGATACCGGCCGCACTGACCACGCCGTCGGCGTTCTCCGACCAGTCTCCGGCCTTGACCGCCTTGATCACCTGCTGGACGTCCCGGCCCAGCCGGGGCCCGGCCGCGCGCGCGTTGACCGCCAGTTCGAAGCGGCCGTGCACGGCGACATCGGTGGTGAGGTCGACCTTCTTGACGTTCACCTCGTCGGCGATGATGTCGGCGTAGGGCCGCAGGCGCTCGGCGTCGGACGCCGCGATCGTGACCTCCGCCAGCGGCAGCCGGACCCGCAATTTCTGTGCCTTGCGCAGGCTCAGGACCGTCGAGCACACCGTACGCGCCTCATCCATCGCCGCCACCAACTCCGGATCGCGCGGCAGCACATCGGCCTCCGGCCAGTCCGTCAGATGCACCGAGGACCCACCGGTGAGCCCACGCCAGATCACCTCGGTGACCAGCGGCAACAGCGGCGCGGCCAGCCGGGTGACGATTTCGAGCACCGTATGCAGGGTGTCGACCCCGTCGCGGTCCTCGGCCCAGAACCGTGAACGCGACCGGCGGACATACCAGTTGGTGAGCGCGTCGGCGAAGGCCCGCAGTTCCTCGCAGGCGCCGGCGATATCGAACTCGTCGAGCGCGACGGTCATCGCATCGCGGGTCTGCGCCAGTTTGGCCAGGATGTAGCGATCCAGCACATTGGGGGAATCGGTACGCCAGACACCGGGTTCGGCGGCGTAGAGCTGCAGGAAGGTCCAGGCGTTCCACAGCGGCCGCAGTGCATGGCCGACACCCTCACGGATACCGCGCTCGGTGACGATCAGGTTGCCCCCGCGCAGGATCGGCGAACTCATCAGGAACCAGCGCATGGCATCCGAGCCGTCCCGGTCGAACACCTCGTTCACATCCGGGTAGTTTCGCTTGGACTTGCTCATCTTGAGCCCGTCGTCGCCGAGCACGATCCCGTGCGCGACCACATTCTTGAACGCCGGGCTGTCGAACAGCGCCGTGGACAGCACGTGCAGGTTGTAGAACCAGCCGCGGGTCTGCCCGTTGTACTCGACGATGAAGTCGCCCGGGAAGTGGGAGTCGAACCACTCCTTGTTCTCGAACGGGAAATGCACCTGCGCGTAGGGCATCGAGCCCGACTCGAACCAGCAGTCCAGCACCTCCGGCACCCGGCGCATGGTGGACTGCCCGGTGGGATCGTCCGGGTTGGCCCGGGTCAGTTCGTCGATCGCGGGGCGGTGCAGGTCCGTGGGCCGCACCCCGAAATCGCGTTCCAGCTCATCGAGCGAACCGTAGACATCGATCCGCGGGTACGCCGGATCGTCGGACATCCACACCGGGATCGGGCTGCCCCAGTAGCGGTTCCGGCTGATATTCCAGTCCCGGGCGTTCTCGAGCCATTTACCGAACTGACCGTCGCGGATGTGCTCGGGCACCCAGGCGATCTGCTTGTTCAGCTCCACCATCCGATCGCGGAACTGCGTCACGGCCACGAACCACGAGGGCACGGCCATGTAGATCAGCGGCTGCCCGGAGCGCCAGCTGTGCGGATACGAGTGGTCGATGGTCTCCTGCCGCAACAGCTTGCCCGCGGCCTTGAGGTCCTTGATAATGACCGGATTGGCGTCGAACACCATCAGGCCCTCGTACGGCGGCACCATGGAGGTGAACTTGCCGCCCGGATCGAGCGGCTGCACCAGTTCGATGCCGTTCGCGCTGCAGACGTCCATATCCTCCTCGCCGAAGGCGGGCGCCATATGCACGATCCCGGTACCGGACTCGGTGGTGACGTAGTCGGCCGAGAGCACTCGATGGGCGTTCGGATGCCCGGCGAAGAAGTCGAACGGCGGCGCGTAGCGCAGGCCGACCAGCGCGGCGCCGTCGAACTCTCCGAGGACCTCCGCCTGGTCGCCGAGCTCACGCGCGTAGTGCGCCACCCGTTCGGCCGCGAGCACATAGCGTTTACCGTCCACGCCTCGTACCTGGACGTAGCGGACATCCGGGTGCACGGCCACGGCGAGGTTGGAGGGCAGCGTCCATGGCGTGGTGGTCCAGATCAGCGCGTTGGCGCCGTCCAGTGTGTGCAGCGGATGATCCTGCGGAACCGACAGCACCATATCGACGGTGACCGCCGGGTCCTGGCGCATCCGGTAGGCGTCGTCGAGCCGGGCCTCCTGATTCGACAGCGGCGTCTGCTCGTACCAGCTGTACGGGAGCACCCGGAAGCCCTGATAGATCAGGCCCTTGTCGTACAGCGACTTGAACGCCCACATCACCGACTCCATGAAGTCGAGATCGAGTGTCTTGTAGTCGTTGTCGAAGTCGACCCAGCGCGCCTGCCGGGTCACATATTCGCGCCATTCGCCGGTATAGCGGAGCACCGACGACTTGCATGCGGCATTGAATTCCGCGAGCCCCATCGAGTCGATCTGTGATTTGTCCGTGATACCGAGCTGCTTTTCCGCTTCGATTTCCGCCGGCAGCCCGTGAGTATCCCAGCCGAAACGTCGTTCGACCCGCTTACCGCGCATGGTTTGGAACCGCGGGATGACATCTTTGACATAGCCGGTCAGCAAATGACCGTAATGTGGCAGCCCGTTGGCAAACGGGGGTCCGTCGTAGAAGACGAACTCCTCGGCCCCGGCACGGTTGTCGATACTGGCCCGGAACGTCCCGTCGGCGGCCCAGGCGTCCAGTACGGCCCGTTCCAGCTCGGGAAAGGACATACCGGACCCACCGCCGAGGTCGACGCGGGGGTATGCGCTGCTGCTGGGGTTCTCGTCCGCCATCGCGGGTTCACATCTCCTCGTGCCTGGCGCGCCGTGGCGCGTATTCGGTAGGCACGGGGACGATCGGCGGCGCATCAGGTGCGCCGTAACCGCGGTACCACCCCGCTTGTCCGCGGGCCCGGTGGGCCGGACGGACCTCTCGTCAGAGCTGTGACGGGCTCACCCGTTCGGTTCTACTGAGCGTGCGCGGTATCTGCCCAACGCGCCGCGCGGCGCCGTTCTTCCGAAAGCTCCCCGGTGATGGCCGGATCAACGCCGACTTACAGGTTTGATTCTAACCAGGACGGTCAACCACTTATACGACCGGCCCGCGGAGCCGCACGATCCGCCGACCCCGGAAGGACGTCTTGGTTCTCGCTCGTTTCTCGTCTCAGCGCTTCGCGTGCTGATCCCGGCTCGGCAATTCCTCGTCGGGTGCGCGCATCGACAGCGCGCTCACCAGCAACACCACGGCACCGGCCACACACACCGCGATACAGCCCCATGCCCAGACGACCGATCCCGTGGTCAGGGACACGATCAGCAGGACCAGACCGATGGCGGCGAGCACCAGTGTCACGACAAGCATGTTGACCCCCAGTACAGCAGGCCGGGCGCCCGTTCGCTCCCAGCGGTAGCGGGCTGCTTCTACTCGCCCTTGCCGAACGAGGCGGGGGCGAGCTGGTTGGCCCCGGTATCGAAGGAATCATCCTCCACCGGTACGGCCGAACCGCGGTTCTCCAACTCCTCGAGCTGCGATTCCAGATACGATTTCAGCCGCACCCGGTACTCGCGTTCGAAGGTCTTGAGGGTCTGTATCCGGCTCTCGAGCACATTGCGCTGCTGGGTGATGGTCCCCATGATCTCAGTGTGCTTGCGCTCCGCGTCGGCCTGCAGGGCGTCGGCCTTCTCCTTGGCCTGGCGCAGCTGGCTGTCCGAGCGGGTCTGCGCATCGGAGAGCATGGAATCGGACTTGTGGCGGGCATCGGCGATCATCTCGTCCGACCGCGCCCGGGCGTCGTTGACCATCCGCTCCGAATTGGCCCGGGCATTGGCCAGCAAATTCTCGGCTTCGCTCTTGGCGTCGCTGGTGAGCCGGTCCGCCATCTCCTGCGCCAGACTCAGGACCTTCGCCGCCTGCATATTCGCGTCGGCGGCGGCGTCGGCGGACGCGGGCGCGGCGGGTACCACCGGGATGGGCGCCGAGGGCGGCGCCTGGATCGGAGGTTTGATCGGCTCCGGCGGCGGTGCCGGCTGCACCGGTTTACCCAGGCCCGATCCGGCCGGACCGCGGCTACTCTTGGCGTCCGCCAGCTCCGCGTCCAGTTCGGCAACCCGCTGGCGAAGGTCCGCGTTCTCCTCGATCAGCCGGGAGAGTTCCTGCTCCACCAGATCCAGGAACGCGTCGACTTCATCCTCGTTGTAGCCGCGTTTCCCGATCGGCGGTTTGCTGAACGCGACGTTGTGCACATCGGCTGGAGTCAGCGGCATGGAAGGATCCCTTCGCGCGTTGGCAGATCTAGCGGCTCTGGCAAGTCGTCACGGCCCATTCTGTCACACCGGAGCTACCGGCTGTCCGAGCCGGCTGACGACAGACATCAGGATGAAGACCAGGAACAGCAGGACCATAATCGACAAATCCAGTCGAATTCCGCCCAGGGAGACCGGCGGTATCAGCCGCCGCAGCAGCTTCACGGGAGGATCGGTGATGGTGAAGATCACCTCGAGTATCACGACGACCACACCGGTCGGACGCCAGTCGCGGGCGAAGCTCCGGATGAACTCGACGATCACCCGGCTGATGAGCAACAGCCAGAAGATGAACAGTACGAAGTACAGCACCGCGAACAAGGCCACGCTGTCACTCTGCCGCAAAATCGGCGCGGTGCAAAATGCCCGCGCCGATCCCGAGGTTGTACCACCGTGCCCGGCCGGGCACGGTGCTCGCTATTTCTGGTTGTAGAACCCCGTTTCCGCGATCCGGCGACGTTCCTCCGCCGAGACGTCGACATCGGCCGGGGAGAGCAGGAACACCTTGGTGGCGACCTTGTCGAAGGAACCACGCAGCGCGAAGGCCAGGCCCGCGGCGAAGTCGACCAGGCGTTTGGCGTCGGCGTTGCTCAGATCCACCAGATCCATGATCACCGGGTTGCCCTCGCGGAACCGCTCTCCGATGATCGCGGCCTCACTGTAGTCACGCGGACGCAGCGTGGTGATCTTGGACAAGGGACCTCCGTCCTCGAAGATCGCGGGACGGCGCGCGGCGACCGGTTCGGGCCGGACCCGCTCGGCCAGCCGCCGCTCCTCGGCATCGGGGTCGACTGCCAGCGCTCCCCTGGTCGCGCCGCGCAGGGAGGCACCGCCGGGCGGACGATACCGCCCGGAGGCGGCGGCGTCGATCCGGGTGGGACGGCGCGGCCCCTCGTAATCGTCGTCGTAGGCGTCGCCCGGGTAGTCGTCCCGGCGCGGCGCGGGGTAGCTGGGCTGGTACGAAGACTTGTACGGGGCGTCGCGGTAGTCCGGGCCGTCGTAGCGGTCCCCGGCGTACCGGTCGTAGTCCGGACGATCGTCGTATTCGCGGGGCGGTCGGTCGGAGTAGTCACGCGGCCGGCGCCCGCCGCGATCCTCCACCCCGCGGGGGGTGCGATCGTCGACGTAGTCGTCTTCGTAATCCTCGAGCGGAACCATGCCGAAGTACGCCTTGAACTTGTGCAGCGTGCTCATTGGTCGACCTTCCTTCGGCCCCGGTGGCGGCCGGGTGTTGAAGTCTTGCTCAGCCCTCGTCGTGTCCCAGCATATGTGTCGAATGTGACTGATGAGGTTTGTTTGCTACGCCGAGGTTATCGGTCGCGCGCCCATGAGAGCGGTACCGACACGCACACAGGTGGAACCATGGGCAATAGCTCTTTCAAGATCATTCGACATCCCCGCGGACAGCTCCGTGGCGTCGGGGTGATCCGCGCGTAACCGGCCATGCAGTTCGGCCAGCCGCGCGAATTCGGCATCGGGGTCCGCCGACAGCGGCGGGATTGCCATAATCCCTGCTAAACGCAGTTCCGCGGATTTCGCGATCCGCTCCGCCAGGGCCGGCACCGCCGCGGGCGCGGCACCGCCGCGACCCGGGTCGGCGTCCAGGCTCACCTGGATCAGCACCCGCAGCGGCGCCTGCCGCTCGCCCTCGTCCAGAGCGGCCGCGGTGGCCGTCCCGAGAGCGGTCGCCAGCCGTTCGCTGTCCACCGATTGCACCGTATGCGCCCAGCGCGCCACCTGGCGTGCCTTGTTCCGCTGCAACCGGCCGATCAGATGCCAGCGCAGCGGCTTCAGCTCGCGCAACTCGGCGGCTTTCGCACCGGCCTCCTGCGGACGGTTCTCCCCGAAGTCGTGGCGGCCCAGACGATGCAGTTCGGCGATATCCGAGGCGGGAAAATATTTCGTCACCGGCAGCAGCCGCACCTCGGCCGGATCGCGGCCCGCGGCCGCGCACGCTGCATCGATACGAGTGAGCAGAGACTTCAGGCTGCGAGCCAATTCGGCGGTCCGGGCGCTGTTCCCGGTATCGGAACGACCGGTGTCCGGGACACCCGGCCCGGAGGAAACAGCACCACCGTCCGGAGCGGTCCGGGACCCACCGGCAGCCGGCCCGGCGCACGACGCCCCGGGGACGAGCGGCGAATCCGTACCGGTCCCGCTCATCCGGCATCACCGATCCGCTTCCCCCACAACACCGTTGCCGTCATCGGTCTTCCCTCCTCCTCGAACCCGCTACCTTCTCCGGGGCCGCTCCACCGACATACCCTTCCGGCCACCCCGGTAACTCCCCCGACGGGGTATCCCGTGGGTCGCCCGTCCCGTTATCATCCGGACCCCGGATCGCCCGGACACATCCGAGCCGGGCCCGGTCCTATCAGCCCGCCTCCATCCAGATCACGCTGCCGAGGCGCCCGGTGGGCGCACCCCGGCGATGGCTGAACAGCGCGGTGTCCTCGATGGTGCAGCGCGGGTCCTCGGCGATCGCGCCGATACCGGCCCCGGTGAGCTGGCGGCGGATTCCGGCACGCAGATCCAGCCCGGGCGTACCGCGCACGGTGGTGGTCGCGCTCCCGGGCAGGTGCGCCTCCACATCGGCGCGCATTTCGGCGGGCACCTCGTACTGCCGGCCGCTCGCGGCCGGACCCAGTAGCGCCCCGATCCGCTCGGGACGCGCGCCCGCCGCGATCATCGCGTCCAGCACCCTGGGCATGATGCCGATCCGCGCGCCGACCCGGCCGGCGTGCACGGCGGCGATCACCCCCGCCTGGTCGTCGGAGAGCAGTACCGGCACACAGTCGGCGGTCAGCACCACCAGGGCCAGTCCCGGCCGGGTGGTGATCAGCGCGTCGGTCCCCGGGACCGGTTCGGTGCGCGGCCCGTCCACTGTGGCCACGGTGCGACCGTGGATCTGATCCATCCAGATCACCTGATCGGCCGGCAGGCCGAGGGTGCCCGCGAGACGGGCACGGTTCCGCCGCACCGCCTCCGGATCGTCGCCGACGTGGTCGCCGAGGTTGAACGAATCGTAGGGCGGCGCGGAGAATCCCCCCGCGCGCGTGGTGACGACCCGTCGAACGGTGAGTACCGGTGCCGCTGTCATGTCTTCGAGCCTAACGGCACCCGCGGGCACCGGATCGCCGCCGACCCCGGCACGGCGGAGCTCTCACCCCGGCCACCTGCGTCCGGCGCCGATACACGCGATCCCGCGGACAGCTGTCCGCGGGATCGGCGCATCAGGAGACCACCGTGCCGGTCGGGGCCGGGACGGGTGTGCGGATCATCGCCGCATGAAATCCGGAACGTCCACGTCGTCATCGTCGTCGTCGGGCAGATCCGGGGTGGACGACTGGATATGCGACCGCGTGTTGTGTGACAGCGTCGAATCCACCGGGGGCCGGGATCGTTCGGTATCGCGGTAACTCGGGGCCGGGCCGCGAGCGACGGACGACCCGGTATCGGCCGACCGGGTCGTGGCCGGCTCGTCGGAATGACCGCGGGCGGCACCCAGTTCGGCCGTCCGCGACTGTCCGAGTTCGGCGGTCCGGGACGCCGCCGAGATCTCCGCGGTACGACCGGACCCCAGCGAACCACGGGCGGTCGCGGCATCGAAAGTCCGCCGGGCCGGGCCACCGCCGTCGAATCCGGCGGCGATCACCGTGACCCGCACCTCGTCGCCGAGCGAATCGTCGATCACCGTACCGAAGATGATGTTCGCCTCGATATGGGCCGCCTCCTGCACCAGCGACGCGGCCTCGTTGATCTCGAACAGACCCAGATCCGATCCGCCCGCGATCGAGAGCAGCACACCGTGCGCCCCGTCCATGGACGCTTCCAGCAGGGGCGAATTGATCGCCGACTCGGCCGCTTTGACCGACCGCCCCTCCCCTCTGGACGAGCCGATCCCCATGAGGGCGCTGCCGGCGCCCGACATCACGCTCTTGACGTCGGCGAAGTCGACGTTGATCAGGCCCGGGGTGGTGATCAGATCGGTGATGCCCTGGACACCGTTGAGGAGCACCTCGTCGGCCGAGCGGAACGCGTCCATCAGGCTGACCGCGGCGTCGCCGAGTTGCAGCAGCCGATCGTTGGGAATGACGATCAGGGTGTCGCAGGATTCACGCAGCAGGTTGATGCCGACCTCGGCCTGGTTACCGCGGCGCTTGCCCTCGAAGGAGAACGGCCGGGTGACCACACCGATGGTCAGCGCACCCAGTTTGCGCGCGATACTCGCCACCACCGGGGCGCCGCCGGTTCCGGTACCGCCGCCCTCGCCCGCGGTCACGAAGACCATATCGGCGCCCTTGAGCACCTCTTCGATCTCGTCCTTGTGGTCCTCGGCGGCCTTACGGCCGACCTCGGGGTCGGCGCCCGCGCCGAGTCCCCTGGTGAGCTCCCGCCCGACATCGAGCTTTACGTCGGCATCACTCATCAGCAGTGCCTGGGCGTCGGTGTTCACCGCGATGAACTCGACACCCTTGAGACCCTGCTCGATCATTCGGTTGACGGCGTTCACGCCGCCGCCGCCGATACCGACGACCTTGATCACGGCAAGGTAGTTGTGCGGGGGCGTCATGAGCTCTCGCCTTCCTTCGATCCAAAGTCTGTCGTTTTCGGATGCCCGATACCTATTCGCGTGATCGATATTCGCGAACCAGGATTCGGACAAACCCTGAACCTCAACCATAGGGTTGGAGTTATGTCAAGTATCCGACTGGTGCCGAACGCTATTCGCCGCCGTCGCGATCCGCCCGCAGGCGCGCCGAGACGATAACCAGTTTCTTCGGCGAACGTCCTTCTATCGGGACGGCAGCCGTCGTATCGTGAACGGTTCGCCTGCGACCGCGGACCACATCGTGGAACACCCCCGGCGCCCGCCGCGAGAATCGGCCGGGCGGCCGTGCCGGACAGACGATCGGCGTCGTACCGGACGAGGTCGAACCGAACAAGATTGGCAGAACTCATTTTACCGTGACCAGACTGGGACTCGAGACGTCGAACACGGTTCCCGGCCGGGTCAGCAGCGGTAGCACCACCGCCGATTTGCGTTCGCCGTCCTCGCTGCTGCCCCAGAGTACCGTGCGACCGTCGCGCAGTGTCAGCGAAATATCCGAGACCGTATCGGCGTGTACGGTCTCCACCTGGATTTCCAATTCCGGTGGCAGCGCGGTGACCACGGTGATCGCCGCGCGGGTCAGCGTATCCGTGCCCCCCGGACGCGCCGTCAGCAATTGCGGTACACCGATGGGCGCGGGCTCGATGGCGTACTCGATACTCTCGGAGTCCAGCAGGTGGGCGCCCTCCGGAGTGTCGTAGTACAGCACCGGAGTTCGTTCCTCGATCCGCACCCGGACCGTCGAGGGCAGCACCCGCTGCACCCGCGCGCTGCGGACCTTCGGGATACTCGCCACCCGGGCGGCCATGGCCGCGGTATCGATCCGCAGGATCGAACCCCGCTCCGGAACCTGCAGCAGATCCTCGATCCGGTCCTTCGGAATCGCTCCCGCCCCCTCGATCCGCACCTGGCGAACCGAGAGCAACGGGGTGAACCAGGCCAGCGCGGCGAAGGTGATCACCAGGGCCACGGCGGGTAACGCCCACAGCCGGTAACGCCGCAATCCGCTTCCGCCGAATCGTCGCGTCCCGGTTCGTGCCACGCCTCACCGCCCGTACTGCGGACGCGCGCGTAGTCCGTCCAGGATCTGGCTGCCGAGCATGGTCACATCGCCGGCGCCCATCGTGATGACCACATCCCCGGGCTGGGCCAGCCCGGCGACCTGCCGGCCCACCCGCGACATATCCGGCTGGTAGTGCACGGGTTTGCCGACGGACTGGGCGACCAGCGCCCCGTTGACACCGGGCAGGGGTTCCTCGCGGGCCCCGTAGACGTCGAGCACCACCACCTCGTCGGCGAGGTCGAGCGCGGCGCCGAACTCGGCCGCGAAGGTCGCGGTGCGGCTGTACAGATGCGGCTGGAAGACCACGATCACCCGGCCCCGCCGCGAGCGCGCCCCGTCCCGGGCCTCCTGGTCGACCAGTTCCGCTGCCGCGCCGAGAACGGCGCGCACCTCGGTCGGATGATGCGCGTAATCGTCGAAAACCCGCACCCCGTTCTCCCGGCCCACGAACTGGAAGCGGCGGTGCACTCCGCCGAAACCCTCCAGGCCCTGGATGATCTCGTCCACATCGGCCCCGGCGGCCTGCCCGGCCAGCAACGCGGCCAGCGCGTTGAGCGCCATATGACGGCCGGGCACTGCCAGCCGCAATGTCCGCGGCGCGGATTCACCGGTGAGCTGGAACTGGGCGATACCGCCGACGTCACGCGGTTCCCAGCTGTGCAGCCGCACGCCCACCGGTACCGGCGCGTCGTCGAGTTCGCCGGATCCGTAACCGAGTACCCGCACCCCGCGTTCGGCCAGGCGCTGCCCGGTCCGTTCGGCGAGGGCCCGGGCACCCGGGTCGTCGAGGCAGACGACCAGCAGCCCGCCGTCGGCGAGACGGTCGGTGAAATCATCGAACACCTGCACGTAGGCGTCGTCGGAACCGAAGAAGTCCAGATGATCGGATTCGATGTTGGTGACCACCGCGACATCGGGGTCGTATTGCAGCAGCGAACCGTCGCTCTCGTCGGCCTCGGCGACGAAGGTATCGCCGCTGCCGTGATGGGCGTTGGTACCGGCCTCGTTGAGCTCGCCACCCACCGCGAAGGACGGGTCCAGCCCACAGTGCTGCAGCGATACGATGAGCATCGAGGTCGTGGAGGTCTTGCCGTGGGTGCCCGAGACCAGCAGGGTGCGATGCCCGTTCATCAATGCGGCCAGCACCGTCGGGCGCAGCAGCACCGGAATATCGCGGCGATGCGCTTCCACCAGTTCGGGATTGGTCTTGGGGATCGCCGCGTAGGTGGTCACCACCACCGTCGGCCCCCCGGGCAGCAGATCCAGCGCGCCGGCATCGTGGCCGATCCGCACCTGCGCCCCGCGTGCCCGCAACGCGAGCACTCCGCGGCTCTCCTTGGCGTCGGAACCGGAGACCTCACCACCGCGCGACAGCAGGATCCGGGCGATACCGGACATCCCGGCGCCGCCGATCCCGACCATATGCACCCGGGCGAGTTCCGGGGGCAGCGCGCCGGGACCGGCCTCGGGCGCGGTCACCTGATCCTCGCTCACCGGCCCGCCGCCCGCAGCACGATCCGCGCGACCTCGTCGGCGGCGTCGCGGTGGCCGGCGCCGGCGGCGGCGCGGCCCATCTCGGCAATGCGTGCTGGATCCGTGAGCAGCGGTATCACCTCATCGATCACATACTTCGGGGAGAGTTCCGGGTCGGAGACGATTCTGCCACCACCGGCGGCGACAACGGGCCTGGCATTGAGTTCCTGCTCGCCGTTTCCATGGGGAAGCGGTACGTACACCGCGGGCAGACCCACGGCCGACACCTCCGCCACGGTCATCGCGCCCGATCGGCACACCACCGCGTCGGCGGCGGCATAGGCCAGATCCATCCGGGACAGATACGGCACCGCGACGTAAGGGGTCGCGGGGTCGGCCGAGACCGCCTCGAGAACGTTCTTCGGCCCGTGCGCGTGCAGCACCGAGATACCGGCCGCGGCCAATTGCGGCGCCGCGCCGGAGATCGCCTCGTTCAGCGAGCGCGCCCCCTGGGAACCACCGAACACCAGCAGCACCGGGCCGTCGGCGGGCAGGCCGAAATGGTCGCGGGCCTGCGCCCGCAGCGCCGCCCGGTCCAGCGAGGTGATCGCCTCCCGCACCGGGATGCCCACGACCTCGGCGTCGAGCCCGGAACCCGGTACGGCGGCGAGCACCCGGACGGCACGGCGGGCACCCACCTTGTTGGCGATACCCGCCTTCGCGTTGGCCTCGTGGACGACCACCGGCACCGACCGCCGCCGGCGCAGCAGGCCCGGCCCGGCGGCCAGGTACGCCGGCAGCGCGACATACCCGCCGAAGCCGACGACCACATCCGCCGACACCGCATCGATGATCTGCCGGGTCCGCGCCACCGATGCCCGCACCCGGCCGGGCAGGCGCAGCAGATCCGCACTGGGCTTACGTGGCAGCGGTACCGGTGGAATCAGCTCGAGCGGATATCCGCGCTCGGGCACCAGTGTGGTCTCCAGTCCGCGCCGGGTACCGAGCGCGGTGACCCGGACGGCCGGGTCGAGCCGGCGCAGCGCGTCGGCCACGGCGAGTGCGGGCTCGATATGCCCCGCGGTCCCACCCCCGGCGACGATCACCGATATCCCGTCCGAGCGTGGTGTCGAATCCTCGTGGGCCGAATGATCATCGGCGGACTGAGGTGCGCTCACCTGTATCTTCCCCGTTCTCGTGCGTGTGTCACCGAATAGCTGGGCTCCCAGGCCCGGGTCGCCCGCAGGGTATCGGTCCCGCGGCTGCTGGCGCGGGTGCGGGCGGGTGGGTCGTCGCGCTCGTCGGTCCGGTCGCGGGCCGGGCGGCGGGCCGGAGTCCGGTCGTCGGGCGGGCGGGCCCCGGCCCGGGTCCGGACGGGATGGTAGACCTCGGGTTTGGGCAGCCGCAGCAACCGGCTGACCCGCCCGTCCTGGCCGGCGTGCAGGGCAGCCACTGCCTCGGGCTCGTGCCGGGCGGCGTTGGCGATGATGCCGAACATCAGCAGGGTCAGCGCCAGCGAGGAACCGCCCGCGGAGACCAGCGGCAGCTGCAACCCGGTGACCGGCAGCAGTCCGACCACATAACCGATGTTGATCAGCGCCTGACCGGTGATCCAGGTGGTGGCCGTGGCCGTCAGCAACCGGAGGAAGGGATCCACCGAGCGGGCCGCGATCCGGAGGCCGGTGTAGACGAACAGCGCGAAAAGTCCCAGGACCAGGGCGCAGCCGAGGAATCCGAGTTCCTCGCCGATGATGGCGAAGATGAAATCGTTGTGTGAGTTCGGCAGGTAGCTCCATTTGGCCCGGCTCTGCCCGAGCCCGCGGCCCCACAACCCGCCGTCGGCGAGCGAGTACAGCGCCTGCCGGGCCTGGTAGTTGATGCCCTGCGGATCGTCACCGGGATTGAAGAAGGCGCGCATGCGGTCGGAGCGGTACCCGGCCGACAACGCGAGGACGAGGGCGGCGATACCACCGGCGGCCAGAATGGTGACGAACAGCCGGATGGGCAGGCCGCCGAACCACAGCAACGCCAGCAGCACGATACCCATCGCGATGGTGGTGGACAGGTTCGGCTGCAGCACGATCAGCAGACAGACCAGCAGACCCGCCGGTACCAGTGGCACCAGGATGTTCTTCAACCCGCGCGGGTCGTTGGCCGCGCGGGCCGCGGCCCGGCGCGAGACCAGCAGATGCGCGCCCCACACCACGAAGGTCACCTTGACGACCTCCGACGGCTGGATCGAGAAGAAACCCAGGTCGATCCAGCGGCGCGCGCCGTTGACCGTACTGCCGACCCCGGGGATTAGCACCAGAACCAGCAGCAGCACCGAGAGCGCGAATATCGGGAACGACACCTGGCGTAGCCGCCGGAACGGGATCCGCAATGCCAGGTAGAACAGCACGGCGCCGACTGTCGCGTACATCGCCTGCTGGGCGAACAGCGAATAGGCCGAACCGCCGTCGGCGTAGGACTCCACGCTGGACGCCGACAGCACCATCACCAGGCCGAGCACGGTCAGCAGCGTGGCGAT
This sequence comes from Nocardia sp. NPDC024068, assembly GCF_040638875.1. Taxonomy (NCBI): domain Bacteria; kingdom Bacillati; phylum Actinomycetota; class Actinomycetes; order Mycobacteriales; family Nocardiaceae; genus Nocardia; species Nocardia sp. NPDC024068. The sequence goes on from NZ_JBEZYU010000011.1 coordinate 125,658, forward strand.
GGTGACCACCAGGTGGAAGGAGGCCAGCGGCCGCGCCAGCCAGGCGCCGAAACGGCCCACCTGCAGCTGTCGCGTACCGCGGGGTCTCATAACCGCCGCCCGAGGTCCTCGTCCTTCAGGTCCTCCACCGCACCGGCGAAACTGCGGCCGCGATGGGTGTAGTCGGTGAACATGTCCAGCGAGGCCGCCGCCGGCGCCAGCAGCACGGTATCGCCGGGCCCGGCGAACGCCGCCGCCTCGCGTACCGCGCGGATCATCACGGCCTCGGCGATACCGGTATCCCGGGTACCGGTGATCGCATCGTCCAGAACTGCCTGCCCCATCCCCGAATGGTCTCGCGTATCCAGCTCGACGACCGGGACTTCCGGGGCGTGTCGCGCCAGCGCGGCCGCGATCACCGGGGCGTCCACGCCGAACAGCACCACCGCGACCAGGCGTTCGGCGACCTCTTCGACCAGGTCCTCGACCCCGGCGCCCTTGAGCTGACCACCGGCCAGCCAGATCACGTGATGATGCCCGAGGATCGACGACCGCGCGGCGTGCGGATTGGTGGCCTTGGAATCATCGACGAACTCGACCCCGCCCAGTTCCCGGACCAGCGCCGATCGGTGCGGACCGACCTTGTGCTCGATCAGGCCTTCGCGCACGAACTGCGGCGCCACATCGATGGCCCTGGTCAGCGCGGCCGCGGCCAGCGCGTCGGCCACCCCGGCCGGTCCGGGCGGGCTGATCTCCTTGGATTCGGCCAGGATCGCCGCCTTGGTGAAGGCACGGTCGAGCAGTTTGCCGTCGACCACACCGAGTTCCCCGTCGGCGGGAACGCCGATCCGGAACCCGACGGTACGCCGGGCCTTGGAACGGCGGGCCAGGCCGGCGGCCACCGGATCGTCGAGGCCGACCACGCCGACCCGGCCCAGCAGCGCCCGCGCCTTGGCGGCCGCGTAGGCGTCGAGCCCGCCGTGCCAGTCCAGATGGTCTTCGGCGACATTGAGCACCACCCCGGCCTCCGGCCGTACCGACGGCGCCCAGTGCAGCTGGAACGACGACAGTTCCACCGCCAGAACCTGGGGTCCGGGATTGCGGCGCAGCGCGTCGAGGATCGGGAGTCCGATATTGCCGCAGGCCACGCTGGGAATCCCGGCGGCGCGCAGGATCGAGTGGGTCATCTGCGTGGTGGTGGTCTTTCCGTTGGTCCCGGTCACCACCAGCCATTTGCGGACCGGTCCGTAGATCCGGGCCTGATCCACCCACCAGGCGAATTCCACATCGCCCCAGACCGGGATGCCCTCGGACACCGCCGAGGCCAGCACCGGTGAATCCGGCCGCCAGCCCGGGCTGGTGATCACCAGCGCGAACCGCGACCAGTCGGTGTGTTCCAGTTCCGCCGAGGGCGCGATCTCCAACCCCAGTTCGGCCGCCTCTGCCAGCGCCTTGGCCCCGCTGTCGGTGACCACGGGGCGGGCGCCGATATCGCGCAGCGGGCCGATCAGCGAACGACCGGATACCCCCCAGCCGGCGACCAGGACGTCGCGCCCCCGCAGGAATTCCAGCATCGGCCCCGGTGAGCGCAGCGCCCGCGGTACATGTTCCTCCATCGTCAGCTCACCCGACCGCAGAGAGATATTCGCTGTAGAAGAGGGCGAGCCCGGCCGCCGAGGCCATCGCGGCCAGCAGCCAGAACCGGATGATCACGGTGGTCTCCGCCCATTTGCTCAGTTCGAAATGATGATGGAACGGCGCCATCTTGAACAACCGGTTCCGGGTGGTCCGGAACACCGCCACCTGCAGCACCACCGACGCCGCCTCGGCGACGAACAGCGCACCGATGACGACCATCAGCAGTTCGGTACGGGTGGTGATCGACAGACCCGCGAGCAGGCCGCCGAGCGCCAGCGATCCGGTATCGCCCATGAAGATCTTGGCGGGCGCGGCGTTCCACCACAGGAATCCGATGCACGCGGCGGTACCCGCCGCGCACACCAGCGCCAGGTCCAGCGGATCGCGCACGTTGTAGCAGCCGGTCTCGGGTTTGGTCTCACACGAGTGGTAGTACTGCCAGAACGTGATGACCACGTAGCCGCCGAGCACCAGGCTCATCGACCCGGCGGCGAGCCCGTCCAGACCGTCGGTGAGGTTCACCGCGTTGGACCAGGCGACCACGATCAGGCAGACGAACGCCAGGAACACCACCACGCTCATCGAGACCGTGTTGATATCGCGGACATAGGACAGTTGCCGGCTGGCCGGAGACAGGCCGCTACCCCCGGGAAACTGCAGCGCCAGCACCCCGAACACCACCGCGGCGGTGATCTGGCCCAGGTACTTTCCCGCGGCGGTGAGACCGAGGTTGCGGCCCTTGCGGATCTTGATGAAATCGTCGATGAATCCGACCACGCCGAGCGCGGTCGCCAGGCCCAGCACCAGCAGCGCCGAAGCCGACGGCCCCTCGGCCTCGTATCCGATACCGATCAGATGCGAACCCAGATAGCCGGCCCACATACCGATGATGATCGCGACGCCACCCATGGTGGGGGTGCCGCGTTTGGACTGGTGACTGGCCGGGCCGTCGACCCGGATCTCCTGTCCGAAGCCCTGCCGGGCGAATATCCGGATCAGCAGCGGTGTCAACAGGATCGACACCGTCAGTGCGATCGCCGCCGCGAACAAGATCTGTCTCAACGCACTGCCTCCGCGCTCACCCCGTCGGCGGCACCTGCGCCGCCCGGCGCCGGCGTACCGGCACCCGAATCCTTGTCACCCGCGTCCAGCAGTTTTTCCGCCACCGTCCACAGGCCGACCGACTGCGATGCCTTCACCAGCACCACATCGCCCGGGCCGACTTCGGCGGCGAGTAGTTCCACGGCCGCTTCGATATCCGGGACGAGCACCGACTCCTCACCCCACGAGCCTTCCATGACCGCTCCCTGATGCATTCCCCGGGAGGGTCGTCCGGTCCCGACCACGACGAGCCGGTCCACATCCAGGCGAACCGCCAGCCGGCCGATACCGTCGTGTTCCACCACCGATTCGGGGCCCAGTTCGGCCATCTCGCCGAGCACCGCCCAGCTGCGCCGCGCCGAGGCACCGGCCCGCGCCACGCTGACCAGCGCTTTGAGCGCGGCCCGCATGGAATCCGGGTTGGCGTTGTACGAATCGTTGATCACGGTGACGCCGTCGGCGTTGGTCCGGACATCCATCCGCCGGCCCGAGGCCGCCCGCGCACCGGAGAGGGCGGTGACGAGCGTATCGAGGTCCGCGCCGCATTCCAGTGCGACCGCCGCCGCCGAGAGCGCGTTGCCCACCTGATGCTCGCCGTGCACCGCGAGGGTGACCTCGCGCTCGCCGAGGGGCGTATGCAGGGTGAACGAGGCGCGGGCCCGATCGTCGAGGGTGACGCCGGTGGCGCGGATCCGGGCACCGGCCGCCTGGCCGACCATCAGCACCCGCGCAGTCGTCCGCGAAGCCATCGCGCTGACCTGGGAGTCGTCGGCGTTCAACACCGCCAGGCCCGTCTCCGGCAGCGCTTCGACGAGTTCGCCCTTGGTCTTCGCGATCGCCTCGCGACTGCCGAACTCGCCCAGGTGGGCGGTGCCGACATTCAGGACCACCCCGATGCTCGGCGGTGCCACCCGCGCGAGCGCGGCGATATGGCCCGGCCCGCGGGCCGACATCTCGAGAACCAGGAACCGGGTGTCCGGGCCGGCGCGCAACGCCGTCCACGGATGGCCCAGTTCATTGTTGAACGAGCCGGGTGGGGCGACCACCGGGCCCAGCGGCGCCAGCACCGCGGCCAGCAGATCCTTGGTCGAGGTCTTGCCCGACGAACCGGTCACGCCGACCACGGTCAGGCCACCGGCCGCGACCAGGCGCGACACGCTTTCCCGGGCCAGGGCGGCCAGCGCGGTCAGCACCGCCGCGCCCGCGCCGGTCGAATCATGCGATAGCGCCAGGGCATTCGACGGCGCCGTATCCGGTGCGGGAGTCACCACGATGGCGGGTACGCCCAGCGGCCGGGCCGCCAGCACCGCCACGGCGCCCGCCGCGACCGCCGCGGCCGCGTAATCGTGTCCGTCGGCGTACTCGCCCGGCAGCGCCAGGAAGATATCGCCGGGACCGATTCGGCGCGAATCGAATTCGACCGACCCGGTCACCCGCACTTCCGGGTCACCGATATCGTGCAGCTGCCCGCCTACGACCTCGGCGATATCCCGCAGTGTCATATCGATCATGAAACAGTCATGTCCTCCGCGCCCGCCGGCCACGAACCGTTGTCCGTGTCCCCGGGGCTGTGCCGCAGTGTCGAATCGATGGCCGCCGCCAATACCTCGCGGTCGTCGAACGGATATTTCACCCCGTTGATCTCCTGCCCTGCCTCGTGGCCCTTACCCGCCACCAGCACCACGTCGCCCGCGTGGGCCCAGCCGACAGCGGCCTCGATCGCGGCGGCACGGTCCCCTATATCGCGGACCTCGCCGCGCTGATCCTCGGCGACGCTGTGCGCCCCCGCGACCACGGCCGCGCGGATCGCGGCCGGATCCTCGGTCCGCGGATTGTCGTCGGCGACGATCAGCAGATCGGCGCCGCGTGCCGCGGCCGCGCCCATCAGACCTCGTTTCCCGGCATCCCGGTCGCCCCCGGCGCCCACCACCACGGCCAGCCGGCCTCGGCTCTCCGCTGCCGTCAGGTGCGCCCGCAGAGTGGCGATCACCGATTCCACCGCGGCGGGTTTATGCGCGTAGTCCACCAGGGCGAGGAACCGCTGCCCGCGTTCGACCCGCTGCATCCGGCCCGGTACGTCCACCGCCGCCAGCGCGGCCGCGGCCGTTTCCGGCGCGACGCCCCCCTGCGCGCACACCGCGAGCGCGAGCAGTCCGTTCGCGACGTTGTAGTCGCCGGGCAGCCGCAGCCGGACAGTGGTCTCGCCCTGCGGACCGGCGGCGGTGAATTCCTGTTCACCGCTGTGCGCGCGCGCCGGGCCGGTGACAGACCAGTCCGCCGCACCCGTCGTGGACACCCGGATCGGCGCTGCCAGACCGTCGGCCAGGCGGCGGCCCCAGGCGTCGTCCACGCACACCACGGCGGTCCGGGCGGCCACCGGTGAATCGGCCTCGAACAGCCGGCGCTTGGCCGCGAAATAGTCTTCGAAATCGGCGTGGAAATCCAGGTGGTCCTGGGAGAGGTTGGTGAACGCGCCGACCGCGAACCGCACCCCGTCGACCCGGCCCAGCGCCAGCGCGTGGCTGGACACCTCCATCACCACGGCATCCACCCCCTGTTCGACCATCAGCGCGAAGATGGCGTGCAGCTGCGGCGCCTCGGGAGTGGTGAGCGCGCTCGGCACACGGCGGCCGCCGATCCGGGTCTCGATGGTGCCGATCAGCGCGGTGGACAGGCCACCCGCGGCCAGCCCGGCCTCCACCAGATAGGACGTCGTGGTCTTCCCGGAGGTGCCGGTGATCCCGACGATCCGCAGCCGCTCCGACGGCCGGCCGTAGATCGCCGCAGACAGCTCACCGAGCACCGCGCGCGGATTCTCGCGGACCAGTACCGGGACCGGGAGCTCGCCGGCGAGTTCGGCGCCGGCGGCGTCGGTGAGCACGGCGACCGCGCCGCGCTCGACCGCGGCCGCGGCGAAACGGGCCCCGTGCGCGCGGGAGCCGGGTAGGGCGGCGAAGAGGTCGCCGGGCAGGACCTCATGGGAGCGCTGTTCGATACCGGTGATCGCGACCTCGGCGGGGACCGGTGGCCGGGGTTCGGCGGCGATCAGATCCAGCAGGTGGGACAGCGGCGTCGACGGTGGCTTGGAGGGCCGCAGCGCGTGCTGGCTGGACTGCGCGGGCACAGGGTTCCTCTCTGCATGATGAAGCGCGGGTACGACGACGTGTCAGGTTACCGACGCCACGTCTCGTACGGACAAGCCGGTTCGCCGAATCACGACGCCTGAAGGACGAACTGCCGTTCGGGCTCGGTCGACGGTGGTACCCGGTCCCGCTGCAGAGCCCAGGAGGCGATGTCGTGGAAGAGCGGCGCCGCCGATTGTCCTCCACTTCCGTCCGAACTGCGCACCGGCGCGTCGAGCATCATCCCGACGACGTAGCGCGGATCGTCGGCGGGCGCGATACCGGCGAAGGTGATCCAGTAGGAGGACGTCGAATAACATCCGCAGTTGGGGTCGACCTGCTGCGCGGTTCCGGTCTTACCGGCGATGCGGTAGCCCTCGACGGCCGCCCCGGAACCGGTGCCCATCTGGACGCCGGTGGGATCGTTCTGCACCACCGACTGGAACATCGTGCGCAGGGTGCGCGATGTTTCCGGGCTCACCACCCGCACACCCTCGGGAGCCGGTTCCTCGGTTCGGGTTCCGTCCGGTGCGACGGTGGCGCGGACGATACGCGGCGGAATCCGCACGCCGTCGTTGGCGATCGCCTGGAACATTCCCGTCATCTGCAGGGTCGTCATCGAAAGCCCCTGCCCGATGGGCAGGTTGGCGAAGGTACCGCCGGACCATTGATCGCGGGCGGGCAGCTGCCCGGAACTCTCCGCGGGCAGCCCCACATCGGTGCGCCGGCCCAGGCCGAACCGGGTGAGCATATCGGCGAACCGGTCCTCCCCGACCCGCTGCGCCAGCATGAGGGTGCCGACATTGGAGGACTTTCCGAAGATCCCGGTGGTGGTGTAGGGGACCACACCGTGTTCCCAGGCGTCGCCGACCGTGACTCCGGACATGTGGATCTGCCCGGGCACCTGATGCACCTCGTCCGGATCGGTGAGCTTGTTCTCCAGCGCGGCGGCGGCGGTCACGATCTTGTTGACCGAACCCGGTTCGAAGGGCTGGGTCACCGACGGGTTGTCCAGCCCCGCCGGATCCCAGTGCTGCGGACCGAGCGCGGGATTGAAGGTGTTGTCGTTGGCCATGGCCAGAACCTGGCCGGTGCGCGCATCCAGCACCACCGCGGAGGCCGAGCGCGCGCCCGAGCGATCCTTGGCCTGCTGCACCTGCTGCTGCACGTAGTACTGCAGATCCGAATCCAGGGTGAGCTCGACGTCGTTACCGTCCACGGCGGGCTGCCGGTCCCGCCAGCTGCCCGGGATCACCGCGCCGTCGGAACCACGATCGTAGGTGTAAGAGCCGTCGGTGCCGGCCAGCGCGGAATCGAGCGACGCCTCCAGCCCCACCCGGCCGTGGCCGTCCCAGCCGGTGGCGCCGACGATATTCGCGGCCAGCGAGCCGCCGGGGTATTCCCGCAGGTCCTGCCGTTCCGAGCCGACCTCGGGGAATTTCGCGGTGATTTCGTCGGCCTTGCGCGGGTCGACGTTGCGGGCGAGGTAGACGAAGGTCTCGTCGCCGCGCAGTTTCTCCAGCAGTTCGGCCTCCGCCGGCCCGTCCCGGCCCAGGACCCGGTGGATGGTGCCCGCAATTTCCTTCAGCCGTTCCTCGGGGTCGGGCGCGGACGCGTCCTTCGCCTTGGCGTCGGCGAGATCCTTGCGCACCCGGACCGGCTGGAAGCTGAGCGCCTGGGCGATGAGCGTGAGCGCCAGGGCCTTCCCGTGCCGATCGGTGATCGTGCCCCGGGCAGCGGGCAGATCCTGGTACGTGGTGCGCTGGCCCGCCGCCTGCGCCGAGAGCGACGGCGCGGAAATCGTCTGGACCCACAGCAGTTGCAGCGCCACCACCAGCAGCGCCACGAGCATGATCACCCGTCCGGTCCCGAGCCGGATCCGGACCGGCCCGTCCTTTCCTGATTTGCGCCGGGGCCCACTTCCCGGACGCCGGGGACCGGCCGGGGACCGCTGCGGAGCGGTCTCCCGGTGCGCAGCGGTCCGGGATCTCGGCGCGCCGCGCCCACGTCCCGACCCGCTGCGGCTCACCGCATCCCCTCACCCGCCGGCACCGCCGGATCCTGGACCGGTGGCGCCGGTTCGACGGTCGGGGTCGGTACCACCGGAGCCGCCCCGTCGACCGGAGCCGGATTGTCGACCGGAGCGGCACCCGGCACCGGGCCGGGAACCTGTGCCTCGGCATTCGGCGGCGCCTGCTCGCCCGGTACCTCGGCGCCGGGCCCGGCCACCGCGCCCGGATCTGCGACCGGCGGCGCGCCGTCCGGGACCACCTCCGCCGGGGCACCCGGCGCGGGTGCGGGTTCCGGAGCGGCGGGCGCCGGTTCGGTACCCGGCGCGGCGAGCACCGCGCCCGGCAGAGTGGCGGCCGGAGCACCCGCGTGCGGCAGTTCCGGAACGGGCACCACGCGTTCGCCCGGGTCCGCGCCGCTGCGCGGCGCCGTGCGGGGCGGGGCGTTGAGCGGGGGCGCCGGGGCGCCCTGCGCCGGAGCCGGTTCACCGATCACGGTGACGGTCCCGTCCGGGGCCACCACCAGCCGCGCCGGATCCACCGCCGGGATCATGCCGAGCTCCCGCGCGCGGGTGGCCAGTTCGGGGGCCGAATCGGCAGCCGCCACTTCGCGTTCCAGGGCCGCGCGCTCGTCGGAGAGCACCCGATTCGTTTCCCGGGCGTCGCTGAGCTGGTAGCTGTCCTCGGCCGCGCGGGTGGTCAGAACCAGCGTGAGGGCGAGACCACAGCCGAACATGGCCAGAATCGCGGTGACGAAGGGCACCCGCCCCGTCAGTTCCGAACCGCCGGGCGCGGACGCCGCGGGCGGTATCACCGCGCGCTGCCGGCGCCGGGCGTAGGCGCGCTGCGCCGCACCGGATTTCACCCGCTCCGCGTCGTGTACGCGCCGGGCCGGCCGTCGCCCGGTTTCGGTACGTGTAGCCACGCTCATACCTGACACCCCCGTATCGGTGTGATGGCACGCGGTATGGCACCGCGGATGCCGTTCCTGTGGTCCGTGCCCGGGTGCCGCATCCCTCGTGCAGCGACATCCCGGGCACCGATGCGATATCCACGTATCGCATACGCCCTGTGGTACCGGAACCGCGTAAGGGAGACAACCGAATTCGCCGTTGTGACAGCGATCGATCCGGTGTGCTCCGCGGCCCCGGTGAACCGATTCATCCCGCCTCCCCCGCGATTTTCTCGGCGGCTCGCATCCGAACCGGAGCCGACCGCGGGTTCTCCTCGAGCTCGGCGGGGCCCGCCTGTTCGGCTCCGCGGGTGAGGATCCGGAACTCCGGACCCATTCCGGGTAGCTCGACCGGTAGATCCACCGGTGTGCGGGATTTGGCGCGCTCGGCCAGCTCGTGTTTGACGACCCGGTCCTCGAGCGACTGATAGGACATGATCACGATCCGCCCGCCGGGCCGCAGCGCGGCCAGCGCGGCCGGTAGCGCGGCACGCAGCGAATCCAGTTCGCCGTTCACTTCCACGCGCAGCGCCTGGAACGTGCGCTTGGCCGGATGTCCTCCGGTACGGCGGGCGGCGGCGGGGATGGCGTCGTAGAGCAGGGCCACCAGCTCGGCGCTGGTGCGGAACGGCTGCTTTTCGCGGCGCCGCACGACTTCGCCGGCGATCCGGTTCGCGAAGCGTTCCTCGCCATAGGTTTTCAGCACCCGGGCCAGCTCGCCGCGGCCGTAGGTGTTGAGCACATCGGCGGCGGTGGGACCCGTGGTGGGATCCATCCGCATATCCAGTGGAGCGTCCACCGAGTAGGCGAACCCGCGTTCGGCCTCATCCAGCTGCATGGACGAGACGCCCAGGTCCATCAGGATTCCGCTCACCGAACCGGTCGCCGGCAGGCCGGCTTCGGCCAGCGCGTCCCCGATCCCGTCATAACGGGTGTGCACCGTCGTCACCCGGTCCGCGAAGGGACGCAGCCGCTCGGTGGCGAGGGCGAGGGCGTGGGTATCGCGGTCGAGACCTACCAGGCGCAGCCGCGGATGGGTGCGCAGGAAGTATTCGGCGTGACCGCCGAGCCCGAGTGTGGCGTCCAGGTATACCGCGTCCGGCTCGCCGAGAACGGGGTCGAGTAGTTCGGCCGCGCGGGTGAGCAGAACAGGGACGTGTCGTGTGCCGTGCTGCTCACGGTTCACCTGACCTCCCGGATTCTTGCCTCGCTGGGAAATGACCGGATTCCGGTCGCATCACACCGCGGCCTCGGCGCGAACATCCTGCCGAAGCGGCCGATTAGTTTGCTGCGTGAGATATCGGGTTCACCGCCTACCCCTGTCCGGCACCTCGACTGTGCCTGTGACACAAGGGAATCGGCGGCTTTCACGAATGCCGCGGGGTCTCTGACCGAAGCGGCACCTGGCGTCGGGGAAGTACGCCAGGGTCCGCATCCGGGCAGAGGCCGCGTGGCACTCGCGCGGGCTAGAAGATTCCGCCCAGTGCCTCGTCTCTCGCTTCCGCGTAGTCCTCCTCGTGCTCGGCGAGGTAGGTCTCCCACGCCTGCTTATCCCAAATCTCCAGGAAGTCGACCGAACCGATGACCGTACAGTCGCGGCTGAGATTGGCGTACCGACGATGCTCGGCCGACAGGACGATCCGGCCCTGCGAGTCCAGATGCTGTTCATCTGTGCCCGCTGCCAGTGCCCGGATGAACGCCCGTGCCTGCGGATTGCTCCGCGATGCGGACGCCGCTCGCCGGGCGAGCGCGCTGAACTCGTCCTTCGGGTAGACGGCAAGGCTGTGGTCTTGTCCTTTCGTGACCATCAACCCTCCCGCCAGATCATCTCGAAACTTCGCGGGCAACGTGAGTCGCCCCTTGTCGTCCAGACGAGGTGTGTAAGTACCGAGAAACAACCCGATACCTCCTACCGGACCACCTCGACTGGTGTTGGCCGGCTGGGCCGGCCGAGCGCCTTACGGCCTCTCCTGTAGTGCGCGCTCCACATTACCCCACTTTCCCCCACTTTCAATCGAAACACGGGGTGATGTGCCTCCCCGGTAGACCGATTTCGCAGGTCATCCCAGCTATCACGGGAGTGGTGAACTTTTCCCGCTTCCTGCCTCCCCGCGCGCGTCCGCGGGCGGGGAGCGCGGCGGCGCCCGTCAACTTCCAGCAAACCCCCTGTTCAAGCCCTGTTGGCGGGCACAGTGGGGCGGGGTGGGGGACCTCGGTGGGGAAGGGTGGGAGAAGGCGGCGCCGAACCGGTCCGTGCCCCGGCGGGGGCCGAGGCGCACCGGCAGACTCGGCCGGAGGCGGACATGCGCGAACAGTCGCAGTCGCAGCAACCGCAGTCGCCCTCGCCGTCGCCGCAACCGCAGTTCGAGCAGCAGCTCGCGCAATCACAGCAGCCGCCGCACT
>NZ_JBEZYU010000012.1:0-128163 GCF_040638875.1 Nocardia sp. NPDC024068
CATTACGCGCTGGCAACATAAGATAAGGGTTGCGCTCGTTGCGGGACTTAACCCAACATCTCACGACACGAGAGGTCCGACAGCCGACGCCAAAAGGGCCGAAACCCCGCGCGCGCCAGCGCGCCCGTGTTACAGCACAGCGAATGCGATACCGGTGGACGTGAAGGCGGCGAGCCCGGCCGCGCCCAGCGCGAGGGGCAGCTGCGTTCGCACATGGTCCATGACATCGCCGCCGCAGGCCAGGGCGGACATGATCGTCGTATCGGAGATCGGGGAGCACTGGTCGCCGAAGACCGCACCACCGACCACGGCCCCGAAGCACAGGTGCATGAACGTCGGGCTGGGGTCGATGGCGTAGGCGAGTGGCATCGCGATCGGGAAGACGACCGCGAAAGTGCCCCAGGACGATCCGATCGAGAACGCCACGGCCATGCAGATGGCCATGAGGATGGCGGGCAACAGCGGGTCCACCACCAGATCCGATGTGGTTTCGACGATGTAGTTCGCGGTGCCGAGCTGTTTGGACACGAACCCGAGCGTGACGGCCAGGGCGAGGACCAGCGCACCGACGGTCACACCCTTGCAGCCGTCGACGAAACCGTCGATGGCCTCATTGAGCGAGAGCCCCTTGATCAGCGCCAGCACGATCGCGACGATCACGGCCAGACCGAAGCCCTGTGCGATCAGCACGTCGCCGGTCAGAATGTAGGAGCCGATCACGACTGCCAGCAGTACGCCCATGGGAAGGGCGAAATCGATCACGCCGGGTTTGTAGTCCGCCGGCAGCTTCAGGGTGACCAGCTCTTCGGAGGTGATCGGTTTCGCGGTGGGGGCGTTCAGCTGGCCCGTGGTGCGCGCCCGGTGCATCGCCTTGCGCATGGCACCGCCGACCCAGGGCAGTTTGCCCCAGGCGAACAGCAGTGTCGCCAGGATCGCGAAGATCGCGTAGAAGTTGAACGGGATCGAGCTGATGAAGAACGCGACACCGTCGTCCTCGGTGAGGAACATCGGCGTGGTGCCCACCACCAGGCCTGCGACGTACAGCGGCCAGGCGTTGAACGGAAGCACCGTCGCGACCGGGGATGCGGTGGAGTCGACGATGTAGGTCAGCTCTTCTTTCGACACCTTGTGCTTGTCGGTGAGCGGACGCACGGTAGTGCCGGCGAGGATCGTCGAGATCGTGCCGCCCTGGTGGAACAGCACGCCCACCAGCCATCCGAAGACCCGGGCACTGACCGGTCCGCGAACCAGCGTGCGACCCGCCAGTTCCGCGAACGCCTGGGCGCCGCCGGTGCGGGTCCACAGGCCGATCAGGCCGCCCAGCGCCCACAGGTAGACCAGCAGGATCGTCGCGAAGGAGACGGTGCCCAGCGCCGGGAGCATGAAACCGTCGACGACGTTGTACTCCGCGCTGACGACTCCGCCGGTGATGACACCCAGGAACAGCGCGGCCACCACGTTCTTGGTGGCGAAGACCACCGCCAGGGTGACCAGGGCGGGCAGCAGGCTGAACACGCCCACATGGTCGCCCTCGCCGGGAAGCTTTCCGGGAGAGAGGAATCCGAGCGCGATCAGAACGATCGCCAGCCCTACCACCCCGAGGATGGTGCGGGTGTTACCCAGGCGGGAGGTGTCGAACAGCCTTTTCAGGCCGGTGGGTGCGGCCGTGGCGGTCGCCGCGGCTGTGGGTGGACCGGAATCGCTATCCGGGCTTTCGGCTTCGGATGTTGCGTCTGTGCTGATCGTGGACATGGGTGACCTTCCGCTGATACCCGGATGCACACGGCACCGGGGTGCGCGCCGAATTCGAACGAACCCGCACGCGGTCCTTGTGGGTGTTGTTCGAGCGCCGTCACGCGGGAGAGGTGTGTCTGCGTCCACTCGGCCGGTGGGGGCCGATCAAACGTTCTGCCCACCGCGCCACCGGCTCCCGCGTGACGGAGTTCTGGTTGCGCGACGCCCGCAACCTACCCTTCCGTTAATGCGCCGTTATATAGCGGTACGTTAAATCAGTTCCTAAAGGTATGGCAAAGGCGGGCCTTCTCGTGCACGGGAATAGTTGCCCTACAAGGGGTTAAGGGCCCTTGCCCGGGCCGCTGCGCGTGTTCGGATTCGGCATGCGCTTCGGAGTGGTGGAGCTATCGAGCCGTTGAATGACGGCGTAATACGAAGACTTACGGATCCGTCGAGTCCGATCCGACACGTGACTGCGGCGCGTGGTCGGTCGAACCGGGCTGCCTCCTACGAGGTCATGCGTAACCTCGTGAACGCCTGTGCCCCACGGGCACATCCTCACCACAGTCGCCGCCGGTGACGCGGCTGAGGTTGGTGCGCTCCCCGTCGTCGACAACGGTCGTGGACCGGGCGCTCGACCACGAAGGGGCTCCCGGCGCGATGGCCGGGAGCCCCTCGGTGCTCGATTGTTCGCCGGGCCGGCGGCTCAGTCCGGCCCGCCTCCACCGGCCGACGGCGGCGGTATCCGTACCACGCGGTCGTCGTTGGGGGTGGGCTGGCCGCCCTCGGATTTATTCGCCGTGGTGACCCAGATGGTGCCGTCCATGGCCGGGGCGGCGCCGAGCAGCCGGCCGTACTTGTTGGCGACGAAAACACTCGGCGGCGCGGTGATCGCGAAGGTGGCCGGGTCCGGGGTCGCCATCGCCAGCGCCTTGGCATCGGTCAGCGAGATCGCGACACCTTCGGGTGTGACCGCGCATCCGGCGACACCCGGGCGGTCCGGCCAGGTCCAGGCCGTGGTGACCGCGCCGTCGGGGCCGATCCGCTGGAGCCGGTCCAGGGCCGGAGTGCGGTCGGTGATCCAGATCTGGTCGCCGCCCAGGCAGATATCTCCGGCCGAACCGATCCCGGATACCGCGACCTCGGTGGGGGCGTTGCCGTTGGTCGTCGGATTGTTCACCCGCAGCAGTTTGCCCGCCGTGCTGCCCGGGTCGCTCGCACTCGCGGGGTCGCCGGCGTCGCCGGTGAGCACCAGCATCTGCTCGGCCGAACTCCATTCGATCGCGCCGCGATTCCCGGTGCTGCCTTTCGGGATTCCGGTCAGCACCGGTTTCGGGGGGCCGCCGTCGGCGATACGCACCACCCGGTTGTCACTGCCGGTGGTCACATAGGCATACAGCAGGCCGTCCTCCGGATAGGTGGGGGAGACCGCGATATCGCTGAGACCGCCGTCGCCGGCCGGATCGACATCCACCCGCGCTACTTCGACCGGCTGCTGTTCCGGCGCGACCTGCAGGATCCGCCCGGTGCGTCGTTCGGCGACCAGCGCGTATCCGCCCATCTCCACGATCCCGCCGGTGGTGTCCAGGCAGCTCACCACGACCGCCGGATCCGGATCGATGCACGGACCGCTGGGCCGGGTGGTGGAGCTCTCGCCCGGCTGCGGTTTCTTGGGTTCGAGTTGCGCGCCGTCCAGTGTCGGTTCCGGGGTGAACGGACTGGACGCCGAATCGTCGAATCGGGCGCATCCGCCGAGTAACAACGCCGCCCCGAGTACCAGTCCCACCGTCACGCGCCGCGCGCCAACCGACCTCATAAGCTCCCAACGTAGTGGAAATCTCCCCGGCCGCGCCCCGACGCCCCTGCCGGGACCGGGGGCACGGACGCGACCGGCGGATTCCCCGCAGGACCGGCCCCGGTCGGCCGACGCCCGGCCGCCACGGCGACCGGCCCGGAACGGATGGGCCGGTCGCCGCGCGCGTATGGCGCGGACACGCCGCCGTTTCAGCGGGGTGGACGGCACCCGATCGGCTTAGGGTTGAGGGGTGAGTGCCAAGGCGAGAAACGGGTCCGCGTCCTCCGAGGCCGCCGGGCCCGGGAATCTGTCTACCGGGGAGCAGCGCGCGGTATCGACTACCGCGGGCGGGGTCGGGAGTCCCTATGACTCTCCGACCGGCCAGTTCCCGAAAGTGGCCATGACCAAGGAGTTGCCCGTGAATGCCTCGACCGCCACCGGAGACACACCGGGCGACGTCCCAGGTACGGACGGCCCCGGCAGTCATGACAGCACCTACACCTACGCGAGTATCCCGCCCGCGGGCGGTCAGCCCAGCGGCGGACTGCGGCGCCGCAACGGCGACGCCCGGCGCGGCACCCTCGACTTCGGCCTGTTCATCCTCCGGCTGGTCGTCGGCGCCACCTTCCTCTACCACGGCCTGCAGAAGCTGACGGGCTGGTTCCACGGTCCCGGCCTGGACGGCACCAAGGCCATGATGGAGAGCGGCGGCTGGGACCATCCGTCGGTGGCTGCGGCACTGGTCACCGCGGGGGAGGTGGGCGGTGGCGCGCTGCTGATCCTCGGCCTGGCCACCCCGCTGGCCGCCGGTGCGGTGCTGGCGGTGATCCTGGACGCCTGGATGTGGAAGCAGGGTATGTACCCGGGTTTCCAGTACAAGGAGGGTCCGGGCGCGGTCGAGATGGACAGCATCCTGGTCGGTGCCGCCACCGCCCTCATCTTCACCGGGCCGGGTCGCTGGTCGCTGGACCGCGGCCGCAGCTGGGCGGTCCGCCCGGGCGCCGGTTCCTGGGTCGTCTTCGTCTTGGCCGTCGCCGCCGCGATCTTCACCTACTGGTACCTGCAGGACGGTAACCCCCTCACGGGAATCGGGCCGTTCGATTAATTGGCGTCGCCTCCGGCGACGCGGGTTTCGGCCCTCTTGGACGGGCCGAAACCTTGCAGGGCCTCGCTGAACTCGGCACGATGGCCGGGGGTCGTTCGGCACGGCCGAACTTCGCGCAGGCTTTCTATCCATTGATGGGAAATTGACCTGCGCTGTCCGGTCGCGAATCGTGAAAGTCGATGTCCTCGAATATCGGTTTCCTCGTCGCCGGAGTACTTGCTTCGAGCGGCCGGGGAAGGTCGCCGATCGAAGACGCCTGCCGGCCGCCGGGAGCGCAGGCGAGGTTTCGGTGCCGCACCCGCGAAGGAAATCGGGCGCGGGTTGTCCGGTAAGACAGGCCGGGGGAGTGCCCAGGAGGTACTGAAACAGGTTCGCGATGGCCTGCGGGGACTGCTGAGTCTGCGAGCACACCACGATCATGTCTGGCTTCGCGGTGGCGCCGACGGCCTGCGCGGGGCCGACCGGGCCTTCCGGCGCAGCGAGGACGACGGACACGATCGAATCACCGCCGCGGGGCCTCGCGACGACCGCGCCGGCGGATCGGCTACCGCCGCCCGGCCGCCCGTCACCGATCTATCCCATATGCGCTCACTGAGCGACCTGCACAACGCCGCACGCCGCGGTGATCTCGACAATGCCGGGCTGACTCGGGAAGTGCAGGGTCTGGGCCGCCGGTACGGTCCTTTCGACGTCACCCGCCTGCGGGCTCGCTACCACTCGGGGTCCGACACGCTGACCATCACCGCGGACGTCCGCGATACCCGCGGCAGGTACGCCGGGGCACTGGACTACCGGATCGGCCGGGATGCCGAGGGGAAGCTGGTGGCCGAGAATTTCATCACCCACCTCATGCCGGGATTCACCGGGAAAGGTTTCGCCTCCGCGTTCTCGGCGGCCATCGAGGCCTATTTCCGCCGATCGGGTGTCGATCGGATCCTGGTGAGCGCGGGTCTGGCGGACGGCGGGGTGGTCTGGGCGAAATCCGGCTACGGCTGGAATACCGCCCCGGACAAACTGCACAAGTCCGTCACGAACATGCGCACACGTATCGACGAGTTGCTCGCCGGCGGCAAACGTTCGTTGAGTGCCGGTGACGCGGCGCTGCTCCAGGATATGCGCGGCCGATTCGACGGCCCGGTGACCGGATATCCCTCGCCACGCGAACTGGTCACCCTCACCGGGGACAACCCGGGGCTCGGCGAGGAACTGTTGCGGGGTACGTACTGGCACGGGATGAAGAAGCTGTGACCAGGGCCCGGAGGAACGGAGTTCCTCCGGGCCCGTGACCGGCCGATCGCCGCCCGGCCGGAGCGGGCCCCGTCACCGAGCGCGGCCGCCGTCGAATCGGTCTATGGCGTATATCGGCCGCCGGCGGAGGGTCTCAGGGCACGTACCGGACGGCGCCCTTGTCCGCCGAGGTGGCCATGGCGGCGTAGGCGCGCAGCGCCGTGGTGACCGGTCGTTCCCGGTTCACCGGCTGCCACGGGCGTTCCCGGGCGTCCATCTTGGCCCGCCGCTCGGCCAGGACCGCGTCGTCGACCAGCACCTCGAGGGTGCGGGTGGCGACGTCGATGCGGACCTGGTCGCCGTTCTCCACCAGCCCGATCACCCCGCCGCTGGCCGCCTCGGGGGAGATGTGCCCGATGGACAGGCCGGAGGTGCCGCCGGAGAACCGGCCGTCGGTGATGAGCGCGCACTGTTTGCCCAGGCCCGCGCCTTTCAGGAAGGCGGTCGGATGCAGCATCTCCTGCATACCCGGCCCACCCGCCGGACCCTCGTAGCGCACGACCAGTACATCGCCCGGCTTGATCTGCTTGCCCAGGATCACCGAAACGGCTTCCTCCTGGGATTCGACCACCACGGCCGGGCCCTGGAAGGAGAACAGTTCCTCGTCGATACCGGCGGTCTTGAGTACCGCGCCGTCGGGCGCGAGGTTGCCGCGCAGCACGACCAATCCGCCCTCGACGGTGTAGGCGTGCTCGATATCGCGGATGCAGCCGCCCGCGGCATCGGTATCCAGTGACGACCAGCGGTTCTCGGTCGAGAACGGTTCGGTGGTGCGCACCCCGCCCGGCGCCGCGTGGAAGAGTTCGAGCGCTTCCTCCGACGCCTTACCCGAGCGGATATCCCAGGTGTCGAGCCATTCGTCCACGGTCGCGCTGTGCACCGTCGTCACATCGGTTTCCAGCAGCCCGGCGCGGCGCAGCTCACCGAGGATGGCGGGGATACCGCCGGCCCGGTGCACATCCTCCATGTGATAGTCGGAGTTCGGCGCCACCTTCGACAGGGTCGGCACCTTACGGCTGATGGTTTCGATGGTGTGCAGATCGAAGTCGATCTCACCCTCTTGTGCCGCGGCCAGGGTGTGCAGCACGGTATTGGTCGAACCGCCCATCGCGACGTCCAGGGCCATCGCATTGCGGAAGGCCTTGTCGTCGGCGACATTGCGCGGCAGGACCGACGCGTCGTCGTCGCGGTACCAGCGGGTCGCGATATCGACGATCACCCGCCCGGCCCGCTCGAACAGCGCCCGCCGCGCGGCATGGGTGGCCAGCGTGGAGCCGTTACCCGGCAGGGCCAGGCCCAGCGCCTCGGTGAGGCAGTTCATCGAGTTCGCGGTGAACATGCCGGAGCAGGAGCCGCAGGTCGGGCAGGCACTGCGCTCGACCTCGTCGAGCCCTTCGTCGGTGACCGCGGAGTTCGCGCTCGCCGAGATGGCCGAGACGAGATCGAGCGGTGCGTGGGCGACTCCCTCCACGACCACGGCCTTACCGGCCTCCATCGGGCCACCGGAGACGAACACCGCGGGGATGTTCAGCCGCATGGCCGCGTTCAGCATGCCGGGGGTGATCTTGTCGCAGTTGGAGATACACACCAGCGCGTCGGCGGTGTGCGCGTTGGCCATGTACTCCACGGAGTCGGCGATGATCTCGCGGCTGGGCAGCGAGTAGAGCATGCCGCCGTGTCCCATGGCGATACCGTCGTCGACGGCGATGGTGTGGAATTCGCGCGGTACGCCGCCCGCCTCCCGGACCGCGGCGGCGACGATCTCGCCGACATCCTTCAGATGTACGTGCCCGGGCACGAACTGGGTGTAGGAGTTGGCGATCGCGACGATCGGTTTACCGAAATCGGAATCGGTCATACCGGTGGCCCGCCACAGGGCGCGGGCGCCGGCGGCATTACGGCCGATGGTGGTCGTGCGGGAACGAAGCGGTGGCATGGATGTCCTCGGTCTGGTCGCGGGGGCTGAAAGATGCGACGGCGCCGTACCACCCGGCGGCAGGTGACCGCGATTCCGGGCGATCGGCGATTCTCCAGGCTACTCCCGTTAGGAAGTGGACTCGGGGTCGGTATCGGCCTTGGTCCGGCCGGTGTCCGCGGCGGCGGAGTCGCCGTTCGCGGGGTCCGCGCCGGACTCGGTGCCGGACGCGGTGTCGTCGGCCGCGTCGGAATCGGAGGTCGTCTCCGGGTCGGGGACCGCGAAGGGGTCGGGGATTCGCCCGCCCGACGCGTCCACCAGATCGCGCAGCCGGTCGTAGCTTACGGCCGGCAGCGGCACCTCGCTGTCGTCGTCGAGGTGCGCCCGCACATACCCCCGCTTGGGGATGCTGACGCCCTTCAGCCGGTCCCAGTCGATATGCCGGGAGGAGAACGTCGACCGCAGGTCCAGACCGCTCGGTGACACCGTGGTCTGGGTGCGCAGCAGGTACACCAGGACCGCGAGGGGGATGAGCGCCAGCCAGAAGAGCCCGGCGGGCCAGCCGACGATGGGGAAGAACACGCACATCGCCAGGAGGAACACGCCGAGGAACGACAGCCGTGTCATGCGGATCACACGGGTCGGTCCCGGCGGCGCCGTATCGCCACCCGTTACCGCCGCGGCCGCGGGGTTGTGGGACGATTCAGGTGGTGGCACGGACTGATGCGGTGATGACACCTCACCATCCTCGCATCATGGTGGACCGGCGTGAGCACCCGCTACCTTCCCACATAATGGGAAGTCAGCGGTCAGCTGTTTGACTCCGCACCACACGCACACATACCGTCATGCGCGTGAATCGAAACGAGATGCTCGTAATCGGCCGGCGCGTCCAGCGCTGAGCCAGACGATCCGGAGTCGAATACGTCAGCTCGCACTGCGACGCGCCACCCTCGAACAGCCGCCGGCTGTCGGGGGCTTTTTTATGTCGGGACCAGTGAACGACAAGCAGTAAGGAACCAAGACGGTGAGCGCACCAACTACCCGGCCCGGGCCCGCGGCCCGCAGGCCCGCGCCTTCGAATACACCGGCTCCGGCCGGCGCTCCGACCACCCCGGCGAACCGCCGCCAGGTCCCGCCCGAGCGGGTCATCGGCGCGCAGTCCGTCGTCCGCTCCCTCGAGGAGCTCGGCGTCGACACCGTATTCGGCATTCCGGGTGGCGCTGTCCTTCCGCTCTACGATCCGCTCTTCGATTCCACCAAAGTGCGCCATGTGCTCGTGCGTCACGAGCAGGGCGCGGGCCACGCGGCCACCGGATACGCCCAGGCCACCGGCAAGGTCGGTGTGTGCATGGCCACCTCCGGCCCCGGCGCGACCAACCTGGTGACCCCGATCGCGGACGCCCAGATGGACTCGGTGCCGATGGTCGCGATCACCGGTCAGGTCGGCCGCAGCCTGATCGGCACCGACGCCTTCCAGGAAGCCGATATCTCCGGCATCACCATGCCGATCACCAAGCACAACTTCCTGATCAAAGAGGGCGCCGATATCCCGCGCATCCTCGCCGAGGCCTTCTACCTGGCCTCGAGCGGACGCCCCGGTGTGGTACTGGTGGATATCCCCAAGGATGTGCTGCAGGAGCAGACGACCTTCAGCTGGCCGCCGGAGATGCGGCTGCCCGGCTACCGTCCGGTCACCAAACCGCACGGGAAGCAGGTGCGTGAGGCCGCCCGGCTGATCGCCGAGTCCACCCAGCCCGTGCTCTACGTGGGCGGCGGCGTGATCAAGTCCGAGGCCTCGGCCGAACTGCTGGAGCTCGCCGAACTCACCGGTATCCCGGTGGTCACCACCCTGATGGCGCGCGGCTCGTTCCCCGACAGCCACGAACTCAATATGGGCATGCCGGGTATGCACGGCACCGTGGCCGCGGTGGCCGCCCTGCAGAAATCGGATCTGCTGATCACTCTCGGCGCCCGGTTCGACGACCGCGTCACCGGAAAGCTGGACTCCTTCGCGCCCGGCGCCAAGATCATCCACGCCGATATCGACCCGGCCGAGATCGGTAAGAACCGGCACGCCGATGTGCCGATCGTCGGCGACTGCCGCGAGGTGATCACCGAACTCATCGAAACCCTGCGGGCCGACCCGGCCGGTTTCGAACTCGACCTGACCGCCTGGCGGGCCTACCTCGACGGCGTCCGCGAGTCCTTCCCCCTCGGCTGGAGCAAGCCGTCGGACGGCTCGGTGTCGCCGGAATTCGTCATCGAGACCCTGGGCCGCCTGGCCGGACCCGACGCCATCTACTGCGCGGGCGTCGGCCAGCACCAGATGTGGGCCGCCCAGTTCATCAAATACGAGAAGCCGCGGACCTGGCTGAACTCCGGCGGCGCCGGAACCATGGGTTACGCGGTTCCCGCCGCGATGGGCGCCAAGATGGGCCAGCCCGACCGTGAGGTGTGGGCGGTCGACGGTGACGGCTGCTTCCAGATGACCAATCAGGAACTCGCCACCTGCGCGGTGGAGGGTGTGCCGATCAAGGTCGCGCTGATCAACAACGGCAATCTCGGCATGGTCCGCCAGTGGCAGACCCTGTTCTACGACCAGCGCTACTCCAATACCGACCTCAAGACCCACGGCCTGCGCATCCCTGATTTCGTGAAGCTCGCCGAGGCGCTGGGCTGCCACGGGATCCGGGTGGAGAAGGAAGAGGATGTCGAGGCCGCGATCCGCGAGGCGCAGTCGATCAACGACCGCCCCGTGGTGATCGACTTCATCGTCGGCAAGGACGCCCAGGTGTGGCCGATGGTCGCCGCCGGCACCAGTAACGACGAGATCATGGCCGCCCGCGGTATCCGCCCGCTGTTCGACGAGGACGAGCAGGCCGCCGAACCGGCCATCATCCACGAGGCCATGAACCGCGAGCAGAACGACACCGAGGGGAACCACTCATGAGCACCACCCACACCCTCAGCGTTCTGGTCGAGGACAAACCCGGCGTGCTCGCCCGGGTGGCCAGCCTGTTCTCCCGGCGCGGATTCAATATCGAATCCCTGGCCGTCGGCGCCACCGAGGTCAAGGAGATCTCCCGGATGACCATCGTGGTCACCGTGGACGATCTGCCGCTGGAACAGGTCACCAAACAGCTCAACAAGCTGGTGAACGTGATCAAGATCGTGGAGCAGGACCCGGACACCTCCGTGGCCCGCGAACTGATCCTGGTGAAGGTCCGGGCCGACGCCAGTGTGCGCACCCAGGTGATCGAATCGGTCAACCTGTTCCGCGCCAAGGTCATCGACGTCTCGCCCGACGCCCTCACCGTCGAGGCGACCGGCACCCGGTCCAAGCTGGACGCGCTGTTGCGCATGCTCGAGCCGTACGGCATCCGGGAGATCGTGCAATCCGGGGTGGTGGCCGTCGGCCGCGGACCCAAGTCGATCACCGCCACCCGCTAACCCGCGGCCGGGCGCACCCCGTGCCCGGCCGCTTTTCGTACCTCGTTTACCGTTTCCCGCGTTTCGCGGGTTCGAATAAGTCAGAAGGGATACCACCAAGTGGCAGTCGAGATGTTCTACGACGACGATGCCGACCTGTCGATCATCCAGGGCCGCAAGGTCGCGGTGATCGGCTACGGCAGCCAGGGTCACGCGCATTCGCTGAGCCTGCGCGACTCGGGCGTCGAGGTCCGCATCGGCCTCAAGGAAGGCTCCAAGTCGCGGGCCAAGGCCGAAGAGGCCGGCCTGACCGTCGGCACCCCCGCCGAGGTGTCGGAGTGGGCCGACGTCATCATGCTGCTGGCCCCCGATACCGCGCAGGCGTCGATCTTCAGCAACGAGATCGAGCCGAACCTGAAGGACGGCGACGCGCTGTTCTTCGGCCACGGCCTCAACATCCACTTCGGCCTGATCAAGCCGGGCGCCGAGATCACCATCGGCATGGTCGCCCCCAAGGGCCCCGGCCACCTGGTGCGCCGCCAGTTCGTCGACGGCAAGGGCGTGCCCGCCCTGATCGCCATCGAGCAGGACCCGAAGGGTGAGGGCCAGGCCCTGGCGCTGTCCTACGCCAAGGGCATCGGCGGCACCCGCGCCGGCGTCATCAAGACCACCTTCAAGGAAGAGACCGAAACCGACCTCTTCGGTGAGCAGGCCGTGCTCTGCGGCGGCACCGAGGAACTGGTCAAGACCGGTTTCGAGGTCATGGTCGAGGCCGGCTACGCCCCCGAGATGGCCTACTTCGAGGTGCTGCACGAGCTGAAGCTCATCGTCGACCTCATGTACGAGGGCGGTATCGCCCGCATGAACTACTCGGTCTCCGATACCGCCGAGTTCGGTGGCTACCTGTCGGGCCCGCGGGTCATCGACGCCGACACCAAGAAGCGGATGCAGGACATCCTCAAGGACATCCAGGACGGCACCTTCGTCAAGCGCCTGGTCGCCAATGTCGAGGGCGGCAACAAGGAGCTCGAGGGCCTGCGCAAGCAGAACGCCGAGCACCCGATCGAGGTCACCGGTAAGAAGCTGCGCGACCTGATGAGCTGGGTGGACCGGCCGATCACCGAAACCGCCTGAGCGGTTCGCTGATCCAGCGCCGGCAAGGGGTCCTTCCGCGGTTGCGGAAGGACCCCTCAGCGCATTAGGGACGATGAGCGGCCGTCGGCCATTCCGCTGAGCCGTACCCTTGCGGGCCCGGCGGCGGATACAGTCGCGAACGGTGGACGCGGCACCATGTCCCGGCCGACCTCACCGTATTCGGGTCCGGATATCAGGCCGCTTTCCGCTGCCTGTCGGCAACTCTGCGCATCCGGACCATCAGCGTGGCCGATGGAATGACTTTCCCGTTCAGATACGTAGATAGGCGGGAGCTGGACGTGCCGATATACGACGCGAATTCGGCGTTGCTCAATCCTGACCCCGCGACGGCACGGCGCACTTCATCGGCAACCTGCGCGCGCTCGGCCGCCTCGGCGTCGCCGCGGGCCCGGTCCAAGAGGCTTTCCATGATTTCGGCGACACCGTAGGGGCGCGAATGCGTCAGCACTTCCTCCAGTTGCCGTGCCGTACGTCCCCACGGATCACGGCTCAGTTCCCGGCCGATGCGTCGCCAATCATCGAGGTCGCCTCGCTCCAGCGCGGTCTGCAGCGCCTCGGTTGGCCACTCGGAGACCGGGGTGTCCGGGTCGATGGACAGGTTACGGAAGTGCAGAGTCATCTCTTCCTCCTGCGATGACGACCGCCACGTCTCGGCACTGCGCGCGGACGCGGCTCCACTCGTGCCACCGGCGATCGAGATTGCGGTAGGCCGGTAATTGGCGGGTCACCGATACGTCGGCCGGCCGCGGATCAGCCAGCTGTCTGGCAACCTGCGTCGAGACCGGCACACCTTCGAGGCGCTGGTCAGCGTAATACTGATCAATCTGGTCGAGAACTGCGGCCGCCTCTACCGTACCCATCTGCTCGGAGAGCGCAGCCACATCGAGGTAGTCCCTGGTTTGATTACGCCGAACCATGAGAAACGCCTTGATGCGCAGCGTCTCCTCAGGCGTGGGGACCTGCAACGAACGACCCGACTGCACTTCGACAACGGCTGCCTCGAGCGGCCTGGTGCGAATCAGCTGACGAACCCCTGCCTCGATATCACCGAGGCGCCCGAGGATCAGTTTGCCCGGCCGGACCCGGTTGGTCACCCACTCGCCCTCGGACTCGATCGCCTCGAGAACCATATCGAACCGATCACGCAGATCACTCAGGACATGGTCGTGATCGAAGGAATCGCGGTGCCCGGCATAGAGCGCCGCTGCCGATCCCCCCACTAGCACGGCGTCCGGCACCAGCTCCTGTAAGCGCGCGGCCGACTCCAGTACTGCGGCAAGTTCCGCGCTCACTTTGCGATCCACCACCATGGCAGATTATCACATCCGATAATTCTGGAAGAGTCTGAGGCGTTTGCGGGGAGCGCGAGTAGGGGGGAAGCATCTTTTCCTACTTAGTTTGATAACATCGGTGTCATGAGTGGGCTGGAGCACGGCGTCGG
Source organism: Nocardia sp. NPDC024068 (assembly GCF_040638875.1). NCBI lineage: Bacteria > Bacillati > Actinomycetota > Actinomycetes > Mycobacteriales > Nocardiaceae > Nocardia > Nocardia sp. NPDC024068. The sequence goes on from NZ_JBEZYU010000012.1 coordinate 13,865, forward strand.
GAAAGGGCCCGCGACGCGGGTCAGCCTGTCGTTGCCCGAGGGGACCGCCGAAGCCATCCGGCGTCGAGTGGGCAAACGAGAGTTTTCTTCTTTCATCGCCTCCGCGGTCGAACGCGAACTGCGTGGCCTGCTCCTCGACGAATACCTCGCCGACTACGAGCAACGCAGTGGCCCCCTTCCCGCCGAGGAACGGCAGCGCGCCCGGGAAGCCTTCGACCGAGCGCTGGGTGAGCCAGGGCAATGGCCCACGGCAAGCTGACCCCACCCGCGTCCCGCCGCCCGAACACCTCATCGCAAGGCACTGTCGTCCTCGACTGCCAGGGTTTGTCGCGGCTGGTCGAGGATTCCGCGCCGGTCGTCGCGCTCGTAGCGGAGGCGCGGGCACGAGGTATGGAAGTCGCGGTCAGCGCACTGACCATCATCGAGGCGACGCATCGGAAAACCGACCGAGCGCGCCTGTCATGGCTGTTGTCCGGGATCCGGATCGAACACGTCGACGAGATGACCGCAAAAGCCGCCTCGGCATTACTCATCGACACCGGCCTCCACGGCCACAAATACGCCATCGACGCCGTGGTCGCGGAAATGGCGGCGCGTCAGCCCGCTCCCGTGGTCATGCTGACGAGCGACGCCGACGATATGTCCACACTGTGTGGTCCGGCTGTCCGAATCATTGCGATCTGAGACGCCCTCGCTGGTGCCGGTCGATCGTCGGCTCTCCTGCTCCAGTGGATGCCACACTCACGGGCGCCAGCTCACGACGGCGGTCTCCCGGTCGCGGCGAGATTCGCCGGTTCAGCTATCGGCAGAGGCATTCCGGATGAACGCATCCCACTCACTCGGGGTGAAAATCAGTACAGGTCCGGCTGCATCCTTTGAATCTCGGACGCCGACTCCGTCCGAGAGGTGCGCGACCTCAACACAGTCGCCGCCGGCCTGGCTGTAGCTACTCTTGAACCAGTCCGCTCCTGATAAATCCCTGCTCACGCGGAATCCTCCTCTACGATCTTCTGCACCAGACTCCGAGTGTCGTCCTCCCGCAACGCTACCTCCCTGACACCCGCCGCCGCCTCCCTATGACGGGCGATCGTCTTGTCGTCCTCGAGGAATAGAGCACCTGTGAAGCCTTCCACGAACGCGACAGGCGGTTCTGGCGGGCGGCCGGCGCGCAGAGGCGGGAACTCGAACAGTGTGAACGATTGAACGACCAGACCGAGGTGCGGAGTCGCACCGAACGGAATCACGCGAAGCGAGACGTTCGGCAGTTTCGACACGCTCACAAGGTGCTCCAACTGATCCCTCATCGTCTCCGGCCCGCCGACCTGGTGCCGCAGGACCGCCTCCGAGAGCACCACATTCAGCGAAAAGTTCGCTGCCTCACCGATTCGACGCTGCCGACGAGCAGTGAGTTCCAATTGGCGCTCTACGTCGGCGGACGGCATGGCGGGATCGGTGGTCGTCACAATCCATCGTCGGTAGGCCGGGGCTTGAAGGAGCCCGGGCAGTAGTGTCAGCTGGAAAGCAGTCATTCGGGAACATGCTTGTTCGAGGCTCATGAAGTGGTCGAAGTGCGGATTCACCACATCGGCGTAGGCGCGCCACCATCCGCGTGACGGATCACCTTTCGCCGCCTTCACCTCCTGAAGCAGACCCAGAACCTCATCTCTTGCTTCGCCGTCGGCGCCATAGAACTCCAGTAGATCCCGGAATTGTGCCGTACTGATCCGGACCGGCTGCCCCTCTTCGAGCCGCCCGATCCCTTGTTTGGATACCTCGATCGCCAGCCCGGCGGCCAGCTGACTCTTTTTCGATTCGAATCGCAGTTCCCGCAGCCGCCGACCCAATGCGCGCCGCGGCAGAGTCGATCCAATAGCCATGCCCACCCTCGCTATCCCTTTGTGGTCCAGAACGGACCTATGTTTTCTGGACCTACCCATACCGGACCCGCGGTGACCTCCGCGGATCGTCCCGAATGAGCTTCTCGGCAAACAGTTTTCGGTGTCTACTATATCCACCCGCACGCCGGGCCGAGGGATCTTTCTTCCGGTCCCGGATCCCTTTCACCGCGAATATTCGAGAGTATCGCCCGGCACCGAATTCTCCGGTGCCGGAATGAATAGTCGTGCCCGGCAAACGGAATGGCCTGACACCTCTGAAAAGGGTTCGAATAGATGACGATACATTTCGACCGCAGGACAAGGCACTCGCATCGTCCCCGTGCGATCGGCTATCTCCGAACGGATCTCTCACACAACCAGCCCCACCACACCGAATCGATCCGGCGTCTCGCCCGCCGGCACGGCCACGCGCTGATCTACATCGTGCGACTCGGCCCCGACTCCGCCCCCGACCCGATCGGCTACCTCCTCCACATCATTCGTGCCACCACAACGACGACACTGATCGTCCCCGACCTGGCCCATCTCGAAAACCACCCCGGCCGGGTATGTGACACCTGCGACCTGATCACGGTGTGCCCGGAACAGCTCTGGATGAAGGCCGGTATGGCAACCCGCGATGCCCCCTGCGAACCCATCCGGCTGCCGGAGGTCTGGCACAGCGAACCCGGCTCCGCGCTGCATATCGCCGCCGCACACCGAATCATGCAGGCCCATCGCGCCTGCAACCCCTTGGACTGCCCCCGCAAAGCCGCCGCCTTCGCCCGCCTCACCGAAACCGGCAGACTCGTGCCCGCTACCCACGGCCCCCGGGAACGAGCCGCCGCCCGCGGCATTCCGTACCCACCGGCCGAACCGGTCACCACGAAGCCGGGCCCACCTCTGGGGATCCTCCAACGTCTGCTCGCCGGCCTCACCGAGGTATGACCATGCCCACCCCGCCGCCTTCGTCATCCAGCCCGGACATTCACCTCACGGTCTTCTTGCATGGACTCCGTCTCGACTACCGAGCCCACCCCGCCGCCGCTCATCTCTTTCTCCAGGAGTGGACCGTTCAACACGGCGCCTATACGGCCGCCATCCTCTCCGGCAACCCCCTCGACCTCCCGCGCCTCCCGTGTGAACGGCTCTACCTGGACAGGTGATGCGCGACGGCCCCGGGCCGGTGTCCGGCACCCACCCGATCCTTCTGTTGGAACGAGGGCACTGGCAAGAAACCGCGCGATCCCGCACCGCAGTGTCCCGATCTCGGCGGCCGCCCCCAGGAATACGCAAGGTGTGCTGATCCGAGGTCAGGGTGCGAAGCCGAACAGCCCCGGGGCGTTGTCCGGGGCCCGGGGACAGAAGACCAGTACTGCCCCGGGAGCGGGCAGGAGAACCGGGGCGCCGCAGTTTCCGGCGGCGACGAACGGATGCACCGCCGGGGGCGCGGTAGTGCCACGCGGCAGGATGCGTAGCGCGAGAGTTCGGTCGTCGCTGTGGAGTTCGGTCAGTTCGGTCGTGAGGAACAGCGCTGTCGCCGCTGATTCCCTGCCGATCGCGTACACGTCGGCGGGTTTACCGGCCGCGGCGTAGATCGATATGTCGGCGCCGGACGCGGCGTCGGACAGCTTCACCCCGTCGAATATCTGGGTGCCGTGGGGATCCGCGGTGATCGGGTCTTCCGCGGCTCCGGTGAGTTCCGTCGCGGAGGTGAGGTCGGCAGGTGTACCGGCCACCAGCATTCCCGGCCGGTCACCGGACCATTCGATCACCGCGTCGTCGTCGACGAGATGGATCCTGGTGTATCGCGGATCGACGGATTCGAGACCGTAGGCAATATCGCGGGTGGCCGCCACCGCGCCGGTTCGCGGATCCAGTGCCATTATCCGCAAGGTGTTCGTTTCCCCGGGACACCCGGCCACCACGAAAACCGCGCTGCTGGTCGCCGCGGCCGGGCCCTCCGACCGAATGCATCCGGGTGGAATCGGTTCGGTCGACCACATCAGTTCATTCGTTCGTGCGTCGTAGCGAGCGAGAGTGCCGTCGTGTTCGAATATCACCATTCCGGCTCGATGCTCCGTGCCGGACGGCACGCGGTTCTCCGGGTCGTCGTCGGCGCCACCGAATTCGGCGTGCTCCCGTAGCAGTTCGCCGGTGACCGCGTCGAATACCTTCCAGCCCCACCATTCCCAGGCAGCGACGACGATCGCGCCGCCGTCCAGCGACCGTAGCGAATCGGGCGAGTACGCCAGCGGATGGTCGGCGTCGATATTCTTGCGTCGATATTGCCAGCGTGGTGCTCCGGTCGCGCCGTCGTACGCGGTCAGGCCGCTGTCCGACGCGAGTACGAAACCGGCACCGGCGATAGCGATATCGTCGGCCCGGCCGTCGGAGGTCAGTTCATCGGTGGTCAGTGCGTAGCGTTGCGTGCCCACGGCGGCGGGCGTCGGCGGGATTTCGGCCGGTGCGGCGGTCCGCTGCTCGATATTGGTGCTGTCGTCGCCGAACCACACGGCTGCCGCCCCGGCGAGAATCGTCACCGATAGTCCGGCCGACAGCGACAGCACAAGACCACGCTGTCGCACAGACCGTATCGACCCGGGGGTCACCGCGAGCGGGGTGACGAGCAGGATTCCGGCGGCGACCAGTCCGTACGCTGCCATGATGAGGGGCCATTGCGCATAGTACGGGTATTCCTGCCGGATATAGGAGTGGATTCCCGGTAAGTGATGACCCATGAAATCGACCATCAGATAGCCGAACGGCGCGAATATCAGCACTACGGCCAGTCCGCCGACACCGTGATAGGAATCCCGCTTCCGGCGGCTGATCAGCCAAGCCGGAGCCAGCGCGATCAGTGTCGCGAATGCGGCGATCAGCACGGTGTTCGCGAAATGCGTGGAGACATCCTCGATCCGGACACCCGAGAAGCTACCGAAGGCATCCTTGCCCTGCGCGGTGATCTCATGCCCGGACGAATAGGATCTGGTCAGTGCGAACGGCGGTTCGCGCAACCGTGCGAGTACGGCGACGGCCGCGCCACCCAGGATCAAGACGATCCCGGCCACCCCCGTCATCGCGACTTTGCGCGTAACCCTGTTGTCGTCGCTGCCGACATCCACGACTTCCCCCTCCGGATTCCCTGGCGGCCGGGGGAATCGGAACTGCCGTTTCCCCCGGACCGCAGCCGAAGGAACGATACCGCAGTCTCCCGATTGCACCGGCCTGCGGCGGCATCACCCGAACCCCGCTGATCGGCCGATCCCTTCGGGCCGGTCCTCTTCCACTACGCCGTCCCGCGCACCATCTATCACCGGGGTGCGGTGGGTTTCGCGCCCCAGGAGCGTCCGGGGAGAACCGCCAACACCGTGATGAAGGTTATCGGCGTCGTGGGCGGCACGCCGGCCGTTCTCATGGTGCTGCTGGCAGTGATCTTGACCCTGACGCAATGAGCGGACGTGTCGATCTGCCCGGAACATGAGCAGCCGCCCCGGCCGGCTCGGCGGGGCGGCTGCCGATTACGTCATTCGCAGGCCACGCCGTCACCGTCGCGATCCAGCTTTCGGCTGTACCCGGGCTGACCCGCATACAGCGGCGCGGCCCCGGCTGCGCGGGCGTCCGCGCAGCTCCCATACGTGACACCGGACGGCGCAGGGGCGGGCGGCGGTGCCACCACGGTGGGTTCCGGCGTCCACTCGGGCACAGGCGGCGGCGCGGGAGCGGGAACAGGTGAAGGCGGAGGTGGGGGAACCGGTGACGGAGAGGGTTCCGGTTCGACCAGCACCGGCGTCCGTGACGTATCGCGTTCCGGCGCTACGCCGGTCGCCGGTGGTGCTGCCGGGCCGGTGGTGCCGCTGCGCGGTGCCGAGGTGACCGGTGCGGACCGTGTGGCCGTCGCCGCGGGCGTGACCTGACCGGTCGGTGGTGTGGTCGCCGGCTTCTCGGGCTCGTCGTCGGCCCCGAAGACCGCGCCGATACCTCCGCACAAGCACAGAAGACCGAGCACCACCCCGACCACGATGAGCGTGTTCCGATTTGTTCGTCTGCGGCGGGCGAGATTTTCTTCCTGCCGATTCATGTATGCCACTGAGGGTCCTTTGCCTGAGGTAACTACGATGCCGGAAACCGGGGCGCCCGCTGGTTCCGACATCAGATCGGCGGAAACGCCTCGAGTGTTTCAGCGGTCCTTCAGGCCTGTGAACTGCGATGATCTTGTGACATAGACGAATACGACCGAAGACGAAATCGGTTACTGGCGCGAGAGATCAGCGTTCGATACCCAGCCCGTCAGTGGAGATCCGACCGGACCTCGGTCAGTCGATGCCTTCGACGATGCGGAAGTCGCGCTCGACGCCGTCGGCGAGGGCGACCAGCGCCTCCTGGTAGGCCGCGCTCTCATGCGCCGCGACGGCCCGCTCGAAGCTGTCGAACTCGATCAGGATGGTGCGTTGGGCGATTCCGGCGTCATGCGCCACGACCCGGCCGTCACGGGCGAGGATTCGGCCGCCCCCGGCCTTGACGGCCGGAGCGGCCTTACGGGGTGGTCTCGGCCGAGCGTCGGCGGGCGAGAGCGAGGCTTGTCAGCGTCGTGATCGCCATGGCGCCGATCCCGATCAGCGCCGCGGTGGTGTAGGCGCTGTCGTCGGGGAAGAGGTGGCCCGGGCGGGTGCCCGTGGCGAGGATCAGGCCGCCGATGGCGCTGCCCAGGGAGTACCCGACGCTGCGGACGACATAGTTGAAGCTCATGGCGCTCGACGTCTCGCTTTTGGGGGTGACGGCCAGGATGACGCCGGGCATCGCGGCCGAGAAGCCGCCGACGCCGAAGCCGAGCACGCCCATCGCCGCGAACAGTTCGGCCAGATCCGACCGGGCCGCCGCGAACAGGGCGAACCCGCCGCCGACCACGACGGCGCTGCCGGCCAGGAGCAGCGGATCGGCGATCCGCGTCCGGGCCCGCGGCGTGAGCTTGCCGGCGACGAATCCCAGCACCGAGAACGGGATGAGGACCAGTCCGGCGACGAAGGTCGTCAGCCCGAAACCGTAGCCGGCGTCGTGCGGCGTCTGCGCATACCGGGTGATGAGCGTGAGCAGGAGGTACATCCCGATCCCGCCGACGAACATGGCGAGGTTCGCCCCGGCGACCGCCGGGTGCCGCACCGCCCGCACATCGACCAGGGGCGTCGTGCTGCGCAGTTCGATGACGGCCCAGACGCAGAGCAGCACCACCGCGACGACGGCGAGGCCCGCCGCCACGGCCAGGTGCCGACTCCACAGACTCCGTTCGCCGGCGAGGAACAACACCAGGAGCAGTGCGGCGGCCAGGACGACCGCGCCCGCCACGTCCACGTGGGCGGAGCGGCCTTCGGGGGCTTCGGGCACGGAACGCCACGCGGTCAGGAGGGCGGCGGCGGTGACGACCAGGCCGAGGCCGTAGGCGGCCCGTACCCCGCCGAGCTCGGCGAGCAATGCGGCCAGCGGGTAGCCGACACCGGCCCCGATGATCGAGACCACCGAGATCTGGGCGATCACGGCCGCGCCGCGCTCCTCGGGGAGGTGATCCCGGGCCACACCCATCATCAGCGCCGTCAGCCCGAGCCCGACGCCCTGGGCCGCCCGGCCGGCCAGCAGCCACGCGAACGGCAGCGGCAGCACGGTGAGCGCGCTGCCGGCGACGACGACCGCCAGCGTGGCGAGGATCGTGGCCCGTCGGTGCGGACCGGCTCCGAGCCGGCCCAGGATCGGCGTGGCGACGGCGCCGCTGAGCAGCGTGATGGTCAGCGTCCACTGCGCGCTGCCGAGCGAGACCTGGAACGAGGTCGCCACGCTGGTGATGAGCGGTGCCCCGAGGCTGCCGACCGCCGCCACGACCAGAGCGATGAACATCAGAGCGGGGACCAGTAGCCGCGCCTCGGGGTACTCCGGAGTAGTGCTCATCGGACCGGTGGCAGGAAGTCGGCGAAGCGAGGCGCGCCGGGCTCGTTCGGCACGCGCGTAGCGCGCGCGGCGAAGCTGACGGCGTGGTACCACCCGCACAGCAGAAGCAGATCGAGCAGCTGGAGCTCGTCGAAGACCGGCACGAGTCGTGCCCACAGCGCGTCATCGATATCGGAATGCTCGTGCAGGGCGTCGACGGCGAGGATGAGCAGCTGTTCCCGCTCGGACGCCCAGCACGTGTCCGAGGGGCCGCCGTGCACCAGGGATGCCGCCTGCTCGCGGGTGAACCCGACCCGTTCGGCGAACATCATCATGTGCACGCCCCACTCGTACTCGCAACCGCACAGCACGCAGGTCCGGTCGATGGCGATCTCGCGCTCCCGCATCGTCAGAGTCAGCTGTCGCCCCAGCTCATAGCGCCCCCATTCGTGCATGGCGCCGGCCATCGGGAGGTTCCGGGCGAACATCCGGAACAGCCCGATCGGCGGCACGTCGCCGGGCATCATGCGCGCGAGTAGCGCACCGGCCTGGTCGGCGTACGGCGGTTCCAGCAGGGCTATTCGCGACATCGGAGCTCCCGTTGCGGTTGTTTCGGAATCAGAAACGCGGTTCGGATGGTAATGTTTCTGAAAACGAAACGCAAGGAGGGTTATGCCGACACCGCGTCCAGGAGCGCCGGTTCGTGGATCGACTACCGGCCGACCGATCATGGCCGCGCTGGATCTTTTCGGCCGTCGGTGGGCGCTGCGAATTCTCTGGGAACTGCGTGCGGGTCCGCTCGGCGCGCGTGCGCTGCTGACACGGTGTGCGGGTTTGTCGTCCAGCGTCCTCTACCAGCGGATTCGAGAATTGACGTCAAGCGGGATCATCGCCCCCTCGGCTGATGGCTACGAGCTCACTGAGCTGGGAGCGGCACTCATTCAGGCCCTTCGCCCGCTCGACGAATGGTCGATTGCCTGGGCGCGGAGTCGAGAGCAGAACGATCAGAATCCCGTAGAGGCATGAGATCGCGGGCTCTTCGCGGTGACGCCCAAGCTCTTCTCATCGGCCGGGGTGCTTCCCGGTCGGCGAGCCTCGCGATCGCCGCGGTCCCGAGTTCGGCTTCGGCGGCCGGCCGGAGCCGGCCGCCTGCCCTTCATCGCTTCGAGGACCACGCCGGGTCGCGGCCGATGAACGCCATCAATCGGTCCTGTGGGGGAGCGTCCGGTGCGACGGGGACGGCGGTGCCGAACTGGCCGCTGTCGCGCAGCATCGGTTCCACCGGCTCCATGCCCGCCAGCGCGGCGGCACACCGGTCCTGTCCGAGGTCGGGTTCGCGGCCGAGGGCTTTGGCCAGGTCCCAGGTGTGCATCCAGATATCCGGGGTGTAGAACTCGTCGATGGCCTCGGCGACGGGGCGTTCCCCGAAATGCGGGTTGTGCAGGACCCGGCCTGCGGGATCGTCGAGTATCGCCTGGATATCGGCGACGTGCCGCTTCCACGCGGCTACCGGGTCCGCGGCGACATCGAGGGCCGGGAGTTCGATATCGGCGCCACTGAGCAGGCCCCGGGACCACTCGACCAGATGCGCCACGATATCCACCGCCGTCCACTCCGCGACCGGGCTGGGACGCGACCAGTCGCCGGGGGCGGCGGATTCGACGAGTGCGGTGAACCCGGCCGCATCGCGTTCGTGCCGTTCGGCCGGACCTGACGGCATCACGCCTCCTTCGCGAGCAGTTCGTCGAGTTTGGCGTAGCCCTCTTCCACCCCGACGTTCATGCCGCTGGCCAGCATGCCGTCGCGGATCTCGAAACTCTCGACCACGCTCAGCACCCGCAGCCGGGTGCGTCCGCCCGCGAGCGGTTCGAAGGTCAGTGTTTCCAGTGCCACGCCGTCGGGTTCGCCCTCGTAGGTGAAGGTCCAGACGATCCGCTCGTTGGGCCGGACCTCGTGGAAGCTGCCGAAGAAGGTGGCGATTTCGGCGCCGTCGCGGTCGTTGGCGAAGGCCCACGCGCCGCCGGTGCGGGCGTCCCAGGCGGTGATCCGGGTGGTCACGCTGCGCGGCCCGACCCATTGCGCGTAGAGCTCGGGATCGGCGTGGGTGCGGAACACCTGTTCGGGGGTGGCGTCGAACTCCCGGATGATCTCGATGGTGGGGACCTTCTCGTCCGCGATGATCTCGGTGGTGGTCATGAGGCGTCCTTCCTTCGGCTGGTCTGGTCGTCGTCGGTTATTCGGCCCAGCAGGGCGTCGAGGCGCTGATAGCGTTCTTCGGCTCGGTGGCGGTAGCGTTCGATCCACTTCGTCATCAGGTTGAATACCTCCGCGTCGAGATGGACCGGCCGGCGCTGGGCATCTCTGCTCCGGGTCACGAGTCCGGCGTCCTCCAGGACTTTCACGTGCTTGGAGATCGCCTGGAGACTGATGTCGTACGGTTCCGCCAGCTCGCCCACGGTGGCGTCCGCGTCGGCGAGCCGGGCCACGAGGTTGCGCCGGGTCGGGTCCGCCAAGGCCGCGAACACGCGGTTGAGCTGTTCGGTGTCTTCGTCCACTATGCTTCCTCAACTCTTGAGTTGAATAACACCCTAACGCGTTGCACCTGTGTGTTCAACACTTTGGTTGAATAAGACGCCGACCGGTCCCGAATCATGCGAATGCGTGTGTGGGAGCGGCGAGGGGTCAGGGGCGGTGGTGCCGGGGCGTGGGGGAGGGCCGGGACCGGAGGATCAATCCTCGACGTTGAGCGCCTGCCGGTAGGTCAGACGACCTTGCGTCTGTAGCAGGGAGCGGCGATAGATCCGCTCCGCGACGACCACGATTCCGTAGGCGGCCGCCGCCATGACCGCGAGGGAGGCGATCGGCTCCCACCACGCGGCGGTGCCTTCGGCGAGGCGGGCGGGCATGGTCACGATGGAGACGATCGGGACGTAGGACAGGACGGTCTGCGCCGTACCGGAGGCGAAGATGCCGAGGAACAGCACGATCATGATCAGCATGCTGAGCGGCGTCGAGGTCGACTGCAGGTCCTCGTTGCGCGTCGCGAGGGAGCCGGCGACCGCCCACAGGCTGGCCAGCGCGAGGAACCCGACGATGAAGAAGACGATGAACCAGCCCGCGGCACCGGCGATCTGCGTGACCCGATCGGCGCTTCCCATCATCGCCAACCCGGCCAGGCCCGCGCCCGCGAACAGCACCAACTGGCCGAACGCCATCAGAGTGTTGCCGACGATCTTGCCGATCAGCAACTGCCGCAACGGGATCGCGCTGGCCAGGATCTCGACGATACGGTTCTGCTTCTCCTCGACCACGCTCTGCGCGATGGACATTCCGAACAGGAGCGAGGCGATATAGAACAGGAACGCGAAGACGAACGTCAGTACCCGGGCGAATCCGGGGTCGATCGCGGACTCGTCGAGCACGTCGTAGGTCACCTGGCCGCCGCGGCCGAGCTCTTCGAGCGAGGTGCCCGCGGCTTCGGCATTGCGTTGCAGGGCGAGTTGCTGCGCGGCGGTCGTCACATAGGTGTTGACCTCGTCGTTCACTGATTCCTTGCCGATGAGCCGCCACCCGTCGGGTCCGGCCACCAGGCCCGCTTCGGCCGCACCGTCGCGCACCTGCTGTTCGACGGCGGCGGGGTCGGCGGCCGGGTGGGAGGTGAAGGCGACGTTGCTGTCGGCGAGTTCGGCGAGATCGCCGGCTGTCTGGACCACCTGGTTCGCGTCCGTGCCCGCGACCGCGATATCGATGGTCTCGGTACGTCCGCTCATGAATCCGCTGACGGCCAGCGACGCGACGATCGCCACGATCGTGATGACCGTCGAGATGAGGAAGTTGCGGTCGCGCAGCTTCACCACGACCTCACGTTCGGTGACGATCCGCCATACGCCGCGTGGCGCGCTATCCGCGGCTGCCTCGTGGTTGTCCGCTTCGGCGCGGCGTGTTATCGGCGCGGTCATGCCGTGACCTCCCGGAAGATCTCCGCGACCGACGGCCGCACTTCGGCGAATTCCTGTACCGACCCGCGCGCCAGCGCCGCGGTGAGTACCTGGTCGGTGGTCGCGCCGGTCAGCTCGAGCAGCACCCCCGACCCGTTGCTTTCGACCACACCCACCCCGTCGAACTCGTTCAGCCAGCCGGTGTCGGCGCCGGTCCGCAGCCGGTACCGCAGCGCGCCGCCGGTCCGCAACTGCGCCGCCGACCCCTGCGCGACGACCCGGCCGTTCGCGAGGATCACCAGCCGATCACACAGCCGCTCCACCAGATCCAGCTGATGCGAGGAGAACAGCACCGGCACACCCCGCGCGGCGTATTCGGCCAGCAGTTCCGCCATCGAATCGACCGCGACCGGATCCAGCCCGGAGAACGGCTCGTCCAGCACCAGCGCCGACGGTTGCGCCACCACCGCCGCCGCGATCTGCACCCGCTGCTGGTTGCCCAGCGACAGCGACTCGAGTTTGTCCTTGCCCCGGTCTCCGAGTCCGAACCGCTCCAGTAACTCCGCGGTCCGCCGCCTGCCCGCTGCCGCCGAAAGCCCGCGCAACCGGGCCAGATACACCAGCTGATCACGCACCGGCTGCTTCGGATACAACCCCCGCTCCTCCGGCATGTACCCGAACGAGCGCCGATCGGCGGCCGTCACCGGGCGGCCGTCCCAGCGCACCTCGCCGCCGTGGACGGCCAGCACACCCATGATCATCCGCATGGTCGTCGTCTTACCCGCGCCGTTGCCGCCGACGAATCCGGTGAGCGCGCCCGGCTCCACGCCGAACGACACATCGTCGACGGCCGTCTTATCGCCGAATCGCCGCACCAGGTGTGCCACTTCCAGCATCGAACCTCCCCATTCGCGGACCGGGCCGACTCTAACCTGTTCTGTCCAGGTATAGGTTGCGGTGTCCGGGGATGGCTTGCGGGGATGGTTGCGGGCAGCGCGTTCTACGTTCTCATCGATCGGTTGCCGGTTGGGCGACACACGTTCGGGTCGGCGGTGACGCGGCGGCAGCCGGCGAAACGCCCGGACCGCCGGCGACAGCTCGAATGCCGCTGCAGACGTGACAGCTGTGTCACTTCACTGATGAGGATGCCTCGATGGTCCAGCTGAGGTCGTGGTCGGACAGGGTTTCGAGGAAGTCCGCGGGATCGAATGCCTGCGCCGGGGTGAGCACTCCGGCAGCAGTATTGCCTGCTGCCAATCGCCGGGCTGCTTCGACCGCGGCGACGGCAGTGGTTCCGTAGGTGTCTCGGCCTCGGATGACTCCCCGTGTCTGCTGACCCTGGTGGTCCACGGCGTCGAGCAGGTAGGTGAACTGCTGCCTGGCGCGGTCGTGCGCGGTCGGGCCCGCGGGAAGCCCCTCGATCAGTTCCGGCGTGATGGGGGTTTCGAGGCCGGCCTTCAAGGTTGCCTCCAGCAGGCTTTCGACATGGTCGACCCGTACGTGCCGGGGGATGGTGACCACCTCGCACGTCGGCAGCGCCGCCATCGCGACGGACTCGCCGTCGGGCAATGCGATCGTCTCGTGCCGGGACGGGATCCCGCTGCGCCAGGCACCATTGTCATAGATCAGCCCGCCTGACCGCATCGCGTCCATCGTCGCCGACGCCGAGCGCAGCGATCCGCGTGAGAGTCCGGCAGCACCGGTGATGAAGTGGCTGACAGTGATCTCCGCCAGCGGCCCCGTCCGCTCGGCGATCAGGTGCGCGAGCAAGTCTCCCGGCAGGCAGCCGTCGTTGACCGCCGGCACTACCGTGACACCCGCACGCTCGGCGTCGCCGCCGAAGGAATCGAAAATGCCCTTCACATACAGTTGCTCGCCCGCGGTGTCGACATAGTGGGCGCCGGCGGCGATCGCCGCATCGACCATCACCGCGCCGGAGGTGGTGAACGGTCCCGCACAGTTGATGACGACATCGCTACCCGCCAGAGCGGCAACCAGAGCGGTGCGGTCGTCGAGACCGGCCACCCGGCGATCGGCGCCGGGAATTCCGACCTCGACGGCCGCGGTTTCCAGCCGTGTGTGATCTCGACCGACGAGCCGGACCTCCACATCACAGCGGGACAACTCGGCAAGGGTGAGCTTGCCCTGATAGCCGTTGGCGCCGTAGACGGTGATGAGCATGTCAACTCCTGTGGCTCATGTTTCCACTGCATGATCAGCAGCAATTCGAACTTAAAGCCAACGCTGCGCGACGTTCAATGCGTCATAATCCGAGATTTATACGAATTTGTCTCGATCGAACCTTGAATTGATAGTTTTGATGGTGTGGATCCTCTTTCTGACGTGGTGGCAGCGATGCGGATCGGCGAGCCTCATTCGGGCCGGGTCGGCCATCATGCGCCGTTCGGCTGGCAGTTTCCGGCCTTCGATGCCGCGGGATTCCATGTGGTCCTGTCGGGCACCTGCTGGTTGCTGCCCCCCGCCGCCGAACCGATCGCGCTGCGGCCGGGGGATATTGTCCTGCTCCCGGGAGGATGCACCCATGGCCTGGCCGACGATCCGGCCACGCCACTACGTCCTGCCGCTGCCTCGCTGCGCCGGGTGAACCCGCGACCGTCCCGGCCGGACACCGCATCCGTACCGCGCGCGGAGACCGTGTTGCTGTGTGGTGCCTACCTGCTCGATCGAAGCCGGTCACATCCGATGCTCGCTGATCTGCCCGAGGTCATCCATCTGCCCGCCCCGGAAACTCGCCATACCCCGGTCGGGGCGATCATCGATCTCCTCGACGGCGAACTGACCGCCGAGGAGCCCGGACACGATGCCATGCTGCGTTCGCTGCTGGATGCGCTACTGCTACACATCCTGCGCAGCTGGCTCGACCGCCACGCCGGCACCGGGTGGTCGGCCGCGCTGCACGATCCAGCCGTCGCCGCGGCGCTCTCGGCGATCCACGGCTCGCCCGGTCACGGCTGGACCGTCGCTGAACTCGCTGTGCGCGCCGGGGTTTCGCGGGCCGGCTTCGCCCGCCGATTCACCGACCTGATCGGCCGGCCACCCATCGCCTACCTCACCTGGTGGCGCATGACCCTCGCGGCCCGGCAACTGCGGGACACCGACACCCCGCTGACCGTCATCGCCCGAGACGCCGGCTATGCCTCCGAATTCGCGTTCGCCCACGCGTTCAAAAACGAATTCGGCCGGCCACCAGGTCGATACCGAAAGGAGAACCTGCCGGTTCCACCACCAGATCGGAATGCTGGAGGACGATCGACCGGCTCCGCCGCTCGCGCAGTCACACCCGCCGTCGAATCCGAAAGTTAGACCCGAACACCCGGCACCCAGGAACGTCACACCAGCTTTTCGCGGACCATGTCGTCGGCCGGTCCTTCGGAAAGGTTCACTCGGACCGGACACTACCGGCCGCCGTCGTGTGGGCCGCGCTATGTGTCCGGCCGGGGAGCGGCCGGGGCCGGGGTCACCCGGAAATGCCCGGTGCCGCGGATACGGCGCCGGTCTCCCGCGCCCGGTTCAGTCGCCGACCGCCTGGAGTGCGTCCAGGTCCATGATCGCGGTGGCGGTGCGGTGCACGATCGCGCGGCAGATATCGGCGGGCTGGAACTCCGGCATCAGTGAGCTCCGGCCGATGGTGATCATCCACGCGAAGTACGGGTAGAGCGATTGCTGCCGGTAGGCCAGCCAGGCGGAGTCGAACGACAACGCGGGCCCGCCCGCCGCGCGCAGGGTGTCGATGTAGAGGGCGATCAGGTCCTGTTCCCAGGCCCGGCGATCGTCCACTTCCAAACCGGAGGTGATCGTATAGGCCACATCGAATGCCCAGCTGCCGCGCATCACCAGTTGCCAGTCGGTGAATCCCATACCGCCGTCGACGCAGACGTAGGCGTTGCCGATATGCGGATCACCGTGCAGCAGGGTCTGTGGAGCCTGTTCGGCGATCTGCAGCGCCCGGCCGCAGGCCTCGTACAGTTCGCCCTGTACGGGCGGCAGCGTGTCGGGGACGATTTCGGGAGCCCGTTTCAACCCGACCTCGGCCCGTTTCCGCATCCCGAGGAGCCGGTCGAAATTGCGGAAGTGCGCGCTCGGCGTTTTCAGCCAGTCCGTCGTCGGCAGTTCCGGCGATTCCCAATAGTGGCCGTGCCAGCGCGCCATATTCCCCAGCAGATCCTCCATCTGTTCCCGGGTGACCCGCTCCAGCGGTGTGCAGAAACGCGCCCCGCGGGTGACGCTCACATCCTCGAGGAGCGTGAGCGACCGGCCGGTTCGCAGATCGGCGGCGCCGAAATACCCGTGCGGTGCCTCGATATCGAGTCCCGGCCGCAGATGCTGGAAGAAACCGGGTTCGCCGGGCAGTGCGTGCGCCAGGTACTGCGTCAAACGCTGGGTGAAGGTGAGGGTGGTCTTGGCGAAGAGATGTTCCGGCAATCGCGCCCGCCGGCCGGCCTCGTTGTAGTGGACGGTCGCCTTCCAGCGGCTGGTGGTCCCGCTGTCGACGTCGGCGAGCTCGAACGATTCCACCGCCGCGCCGGGATGTCCGGCGGTGAGTACCCGGTCGAGCCACTGTGCGTCGACTTCGTTCCTCTTCATCGGGATCCCGCCGTCGCGGCCGCGAAGTACCTTCTCCGCCAGCACATGGCCGCCGAGTTTCAGTACTCCCGGCAGCACACTGTCCCCGGAGCCCTGGGTATTCGTCTCATCCATCCGATCGCCTTCCTCGGCTCGTTCTGCCGCACAACTGCCCGGCGGATCGAAAGTATGGGCGCGCCGGTACGGATTCCGCAGTGTCCGCCGGTGTCGCGCCGGAAGGTCGCCTGCCGCTGTATCGCCGCGTTGACGTGCCTTTATCCGCCGACGATCGACGTGATGCCGATCGGAATTCGGCGCGGTCGGCACCCTCGTCGGCGCGATCGGCTTTCCGGTCGCGCGCCACGGCAGCGGATTTCGGCGCACCGGACGGATGCCGAGCGGCGCACTCGTCGGCCGGTAGACCCGGGCCGTCTACTTCCGCCCGGTCCACCGTTGCCGCGCCCGGCGCAACGCGCCCGCATCGGCGTACCCGATTCGCCTGGCCAGCGCCGCCTGCGTGACGTCGGGAGTGTCCTGGAAACGCTGTTCGACCATCGCGCTGCGGGCCCGGTCGAGTTCCCGTGTCCAGGTGGTGCCTTCGTCGGCGAGTCGCCTTTGCAGACTGCGACTGCTGGTGGCCAGGTACCGCGCGACCCGGTCGATCGTGACCCGCCCGTCCCCGAGCAGCGCCTTCAGCGCCTGGTGCACCTGACCCGCCCAGGTGACCTCCAGCCGCGGCGGTGGCGGCAGCGCGGCCGCGCACCGGACGAGTATCGGGGCGAGTGCCGGATCGGCGGTGGCGAGTGGGAGTTCGAGATCGGCCGTCCGGAAGGTGATCTGATCGGTGGGCGCCCCGAATTCGACCTGCCGGGTGCCGAACATCTCGACGAACGGCTGGTAGCGCCGCGGCGCGGCCTGCCGGAACCGGATACGCACCGGATGCACATCCCGGCCGGTGGCGTTGCGCGCCCGCGTCACCACCGCCGCCAGCGCGAACTGAGTGGCCAGTTCCCGGCCCCGGCCGTGCCCGTTGCGCAGCCGGACATCCGCGTTGGCTTCCTCCTCGGAATCTCCCGACACCGCGAACCCGATATTGGTGGTGATCAGGTCCGCGTGCTGCTCCGACCGGGCCAGCCCCTCGGCGAGGGTCGGTGCCGTGCTGAACAGGTAGTCGTGTAGCCCGAAGTTTCCCAGCGTGTTGGTCTTCCCGATCCGCAGCGCCACATGCGGTTCGGCCAGCTCGTGTTCCACCAGCTCCCACAGGTTCAGCTGGTAGGTGCTGGGAACCATCGTGTCACCGGCGTCCAGTACCCAGTCCGGCAGTTCCGCGGCCCGCGCGAGTTGCCGCCGCGCCGACTCGTTCAGGCCCGAGTTGCCGAGGACGAAATTCGAAAACGCGACATTCTCAACCGTATCCACCTGCGCAACACACCTAATCAGAACCTGCACCGCACCGGCCCGCTCGCAGGCCGCTGTCCGTCCGACGACGATAGCCCGCCCCGCGGGGTCCGGCTGCGCGGCGATCCCGTCTCCGCGCCCCGGCGACCGGGTTGGCGCGATCTGCCGCGTCGCGGGCGCGAGCGGCACTGTCGGTGGTGCCCCGCCGATGGCACCATGTCCGTTCCGGTGCCTCCGGTGCCCGAATGTGGAGAACGAGCGGTGAGGACGAACGATTGGCGCAGCGCAAACTCGCGCACTTCCCGGATCCGTCGCAACCCCACCGGTCGCCACCGGATTACCGCGAGGAACGGGTTCCGCTGTACGCACCCGAATTCGCCGCCGACCCGCATCGCGCCTACCACGAGATGCGCCGGCGCGGAAGCTCGCTGGTGCCGGTGGACCTCGCCCCCGGCGTCCCCGCGACCCTGGTCATCGGATACAGCACCGCGTTACGCATCCTCAACGACCCCGACCGTTTCCCCGCCGACCCGCGCGCGTGGCAGCGGAACGTTCCCGCCGACTGCCCGGTCCTGCCGATCATGGAGTGGCGTCCCACCGCGAGCCGCAATACCGGCGCGGATTTCCACCGCTACCGGGAGGCCATCACCACCAGCATCGGCAAGGTCGATCTGCATACGCTGCACGCCACGGTGGAACAGGCCGCCGTCCCCCTGATCAACGAGTTCTGCGAATCCGGAAGCGCCGACCTCATCTCCCAGTACGTCTTCCCGCTCACCTTCGCGACCGTCAACGCCCTGCTGGGTTGTCCCGCGGAAATCGGCCGGCGGGTCGCCGACGGTATGGCGGCCCTCGTCGAAGCCGTCGACGCCGAGAACGGCAACCGGATGATCAGCGAGGCGATGCTGGAACTGGTCGACCTCAAACGCGCCGAACCCGGTAACGACATCACCTCCCAGCTGCTGGAGCACCCGGCCGCGCTGAACCAGGAGGAGATGGTGCACCAGGTCGCCGGCCACTACGGCGCCGGTATCGAATTCCAGCAGAACCTGATCGCCAACACCCTGCTGTTCATCCTCACCGACGATCGCGTCGGCAGCGGGGTTCTGGGCGGCAGCCTGTCCACGCTCGACGCTCTCGACGAGGTCCTGTTCGACGATCCGCCGCTGGCGAACTTCCTCATCACCTACCCGCGCCACCCGATCCTCGTCGACGAGGTCTGGCTGCCCGCCGACGAACCGGTCCTCATCAGCATGGCCGCCTGCAACAACGACCCCGCCATCCGCTCCGACGATCATGTGGGCAACCGTTCCCATCTGGCCTGGGGCATCGGCCGGCACGCCTGTCCCGCCCGATCCGTCTCCTACCTGATCGCCCAGAACGCCATCGACCAGCTTCTCGACGCACTCCCGGAAATGGAACCCGCGCTACCCGACGGCAGCCCGACCTGGCGACCGGGTCCTTTCCACCGGGCCCTGGCGGAGCTCCCCGTCCGCTTCACCCCGGCCGCCAGGTTGAATCTGTGAATGTTCGGGGCCTCGGGATTCGGCTTCGATGGTGCTGAGCGCGGCCGCGTCGCCGCGCCCGCTGGTCCGCCTCAGGTCCGGTTCGTGCCCCGGTTGCGGGCCTCGACGGCATCGACCGTTTTCCGGAACGCGTTCTTCAGCATCCCCTGGCCGACGGACCCGACCACCGCGCCGAGCGCCTTGCCCTTGAGGTTCTTGCCCTCGCGTACCACGACGACGTCGATATCGGTTTTGCCGTCGGGACGGGCCGCGAAGGTGTAGGTGTGCCCCGAGTGGCCGCCCCACAGGTTGGAATCGGTGGTCGTCATGACGACCCGGCCGGGGTCGGACCAGTCGTAGTGCAGGCGTTCCCAGATACCGCGTGACCCTTCCGTGACGTCCGCCTCGGTGGCGCCGCGTTCGTGCACCTCGAGGTATTCGTCGGTGCTGTTCCCGAACAGCTCGGCGCGGCCGGGACCGAAGTCGGTGAGTGCGGCGACGAACTGTTCGGGGGTCGCGGTCGTGGTTTCGGTGAAATGCAGAATGGCCATGAATGCTCCTTGTCCGGCGACGGCTGCCTCGTCTTTACACAGGAACGGCTATACGCAGAAACTACGCGTTTCAGGCGCTGTACCCCCGGAATTCCGGGTGAATCACGATGGGAAGTATGTTCGAGAACGCTCGGCACCACAGGAGGGTTCTCGATGACGGAAGTCCACGGTATCTCGGTCGACATCCCGACCCCCGACGGCGTCGCCGACGCGTACCTCACCCGTCCCGCCGACGGCGCCGCTCATCCGGGGGTGCTGCTGGTCCAGGACGGTTTCGGACTGCGGCCCAGCCTGCGCGCGATGGCCGACCGGATCGCCGCCCACGGCTACACCGTGCTGCTGCCGAACGCCTTCTACCGGCACGGGCGAGCGCCCGTGCTCGAACTGCCGGAACTCATCGACCCGGTGGCGCGACCGGAGATCTTCCAGCAGGTCTTCCCGATGATCCGCGCGCTGACCCCGGACCTGCTGCGGTCCGATGCCGCCGCCTACCTGGAGTGGCTGGCCGCGGCGCCGCAGGTCGCCGACGGGAAGGTCGGCGTCACGGGCTACTGCATGGGTGCCCGGCTCGCCGTGCTGATCGCCGCGGGCTTCCCCGGCCGGGTGGGGGCGGTGGCCGGATTCCACGGTGGACCGCTCGTCACCGACGGCCCGGACAGCCCGCACCTGCTCGTCGAAAACCTCACGGCGGAACTGTATTTCGCCCACGCCGAGGAGGACGTGCGTAAGGCTCCGGAACAGTTCGCCCAATTCGACGAGGCCCTCGAGGCGGCCGGTGTCCGGTACCGCACCGAGGTCTACGAAGGCGCGCAACACGGTTACACCCAGGCGGATACCACGGCCTACGACGCCGATTCGGCGGATCGGCACTACCGCGAACTACTGGCCCTGTTCGACCGGAATCTGCGGGCGTAGACCGCCGCCGTTCGGATCGTGCCGGTTCGGCAGCGGGAGTATGGCGAACCCGGTGAGCGCGGGGGAGTGGTTGACTCGTTGTGGCGGACAGCATTCCCGGATAGCTCACCGATCCAGAACGCATCCTGTCCGATCCGGCCATGGTCGAGGGCACCGTGCAGGCCTACCGGCGGAGCGGTATCGAGATGGAAGCGCGCGGTCACGAGGGAGTTTCGCGATTCTTCCGCGATACCGAGCTGCTGGAGCCCGGAATCGTCGCCATCGAGGATTGGTACCCGAAGGTAGGCCGGCGTCGACGGCCGGCATTGCCGAACTGCCGACCGGCGCGCCCCGCCCGCCCGCCGCCGGTTACGCCGCCGTCGGCCGCAAGAAGTAACCACAACCTCGCGGGGAGGCCGCGGAAACCAGTGGTCGACGACTGAACCGTGCGCTGCCATGCCGTCAGGTGGGGTCCAGGTCCCGTGCCTCCGCGAGGAGTTGCCGCGCTTCCACCGACCGGCCGAGTTGTTCCAGCAGATCCGACTGCCGCATGAGGGCTTCGGCGAGGTATCCGGCGGTCTGGTTCCTCACCTCCACCGGCAGATCGCCGCGGTGCGCGAACGCGGCGTTGAGGCGGCGACCGCCGACGATTTCTTCCGCCCCCACCGCGACCGCGTCCGCTATCCGGCCTGCCAGGGTGAGGGTCTCCGCTTCGTAGTCGAGGGCCTGGGCGAAGGCGATGAGGTAGTCGGCGCGCCTCGATTCGCCGGTGATGCTCCGGCGTAGCGCCGATGCCTCGGCGCAGTGCCGCAGCGCCTCGTCGAGTTCGTCGGCCGCCACCAGTTCCTCCGCGACCCGGATCTGGAGTTCGGCGATATCGTTGCGGATATCGCGATAGACGACCGCGAAGCCCGGCGGCCGGAACGGTGGTGGTCGCAGGTCCATCAGTTCCCGTGCCCGGGCCCGGCCGGCGAGCGCGCCGAACGCCTGTCTGCTGTGCGGCCGGCCCGTCGGAGATCGGCCCGCGCGGTTCCGGGCCGCGACGCCGGCGTAGTCGTAGAGGTGCTGTTCGAACCAGGCCCCGTCGACGACCCGCACCACCGCCAGATAGGTGATCACCCCGCCGAGCGCCCCGCTGACGATCGCCCACGTCCACACCTGTGCCGACTCCCGCAGGACGAGGACGGCCGACGCGGCGGCGGCGAGTACTCCCAGCAGGATGAAGGCCCAGCCGAACAGGACGACAACCCCGCGGCGGGGTATGACGAGCGCGAGCCAGGCGGCGTCCCGGGAGATCTCGCCCCAGCCCAGCACCGGGACGAGCGCGAAGAGGAGCAGCCATTCCTTACCGGTCCAGAACGCGATGGGCAGCGCGACAACCAGCAGGAGCACGATGCCGATCACCCTGGCCCCGAACCCGCCCGAATTGTCGCTCACCGCACAATTTTCCCATAGTGCGCAGGTCAGAGCAGCCGTATTCGCCTGTCTCGCCGCGAAATGAATTGTGGCTCAGCCGGTCCCCTTGACTGTGCCGTAACGGCACAGTGTCTCCTGGATCAGGACAGCGAACGACAGGAAGTGCGCGGTGGGACCAACCCATCACGCCCTGGGAGGACGCACGATGATGACCGACGTCAGCCGAACCGACCCCGACAACGCGGATACCGAAGCTCCGGCGGCCGCCGCCGAACAACCGAAACCGACCCTGCTCGACCAGATGGGCGGACCGTCCGGCGTGATCTACTCCGGTCTGCCCGTGGTGGTTTTCGTGCTGGCCAACGCCCTCGGCGGACTGTCGGCGGGGATCTGGAGCGCCGTGGCCTTCGCCGCCGCGCTCGCGGTATTCCGCCTGATCCGCAAGGAACCGGTCCAGCCGGCCGTATCCGGCCTGTTCGGTGTGGCGGTCGCCGCGGGCGTCGCCTACTGGACCGGCTCGGCCAAGGACTTCTTCCTGCTGAACATCTGGCAGAGCCTGATCTGCGCCGTGCTGGTGCTACTCACGGTGGTGCTGCGGCGACCGCTGGTCGGACTGGTCTGGAACGCGCTCAACGGCGCCGGCCAGGCATGGCGCCGGGACCGGGTCTCGCTGCGCGCCTACGATATCGCCACCCTGGTACTCGTGGCCGTGTTCACCGCCCGGTTCGTGGTGCAGCAGTGGCTCTACGACGGTGACCACACCGGCTGGCTGGCGTTCGCCCGGATCGCCATGGGCTACCCGCTGATGGCGCTGGCCGTCCTGGTGATGCTGTGGGCGGTCCGCCGCTCCAAGAAGAGCCTGGCGGCGCAGCAGTCGCCCGCCCACGGGTGACCGCCGGTCCACCCGATCACCCCCGGGCCTGGCAGCGGCGACCTCGATGCCCACGAGCACGAGGGCGACCGCTGCCAGGCCCGCGCCTATCCACGGCACCGCCGGATAGCCGAGACCGGCGGTCAGCGCCATCCCCGCGAGCCACGGCCCGACGCTGATACCCACATTGAACGCCGAGGTGTTGCCGGCGACCGCCAGCGTCGGTGCCGTCGGGGCGATCCCGACGACACGCGAGTTGAGCGCCGGATTCGTGCCGAAACCCATCAGACCCAATAGAAACACCCCCGCGACCAGCGGGATCAAATGAGTGGCCGTCGCCGCGATCAGCGCGGAGGTCGCCAGCAGTCCGGTGAACCCGAGGCCGAGCACCCCCAGCGGGTACCGGTCGGCGAGAGAACCACCGAAACCGATCCCCAGTAGTGCTCCGGCGCCGTAGGTCAGCAGCACCAGCGGCACCCATCGCGGCGCCAGCCCGGTGGTTTCGGTGAGCATGGCGGCGAGGTAGGAGAACGTTCCCAGCAATGCCGCGGTCGAGACCGCGGTCAACGAGTAGGAAAGCCAGAGCCTGCGGTTGGCCATTCCGCGCAACTCCGTGCGGACCCGCGGCGGATTCTCAGGAGATCGATCGGGCACCCCCGCCGCGACGACCAGCCCGGCGAGCGTGGTCAGCGCGACGATGGCCCAGAAGGTGCCCCGCCAGCCGAGGTGCTGCCCGATCCAGGTGCCGGCGGGCAGCCCGAGAATCGTGGCGACGGTGAGCCCACCGGCCACGATGCTCATCGCCCGCCCGCGCCGCTCGGGCGCGACCAGTGAGATCGCGGTCGCCCCACCGACCGCCCAGAATCCCGCGTACACGAACGCCGCGATGAAACGGGTGGCGAACAGGACCGCGTAGTCGTCGGTGAGGGCCCCGACCGCATGCGCCACCACGAATACACCGAGGAACGCGAGCATCGTGCGACGCCGCGGCGCGCGCAGGGTCGCCGCCGCCAGCACCGGGGCGCCGACCAGCATGCCGAGCGCGAAACCCGAGATGAGCAGACCGGCCTGCGGAATGGTGATCGAGAGGTCGGCGGCGAGCTCGGGCAGGATCCCCGCGAGCACGAGCTCGCTGGTGCCCTGGGCGAAGATGGCGAAGCCGATGATCCAGACTGCCGCGGGCATCAGAGCAGCGCCCCGCCCGTCGCGTCGATCCACTGCCCCGTCACCCAGCGGGCGTCACCGGAGGCGAGGAAGGCCACGATATCGGCGATATCCTCCGGCCGGCCCACCCGGTCGAACGCCGACTGCCCCGCCATCAGCTCCCGGCCCTCGGCGGTCGCGAGGCGCACGGCGTTCATATCCGTATCGACCACGCCCGGACCCACCGCGTTGACCGTGATCCCGCGCGGCGCGAGTTCCTTGGCCAGAGAAGCGGTGAAGGCGTCGATCGCCGCCTTCGACATCGTGTACGCCAGCAATTCGGGCACGCGTATGCCGTGGGTGAACTTGGTGGAAATGTTGACGATCCGGCCCCCGTCGCGCAGCCGCCGCAGCCCCCGCTGCACCAGGAACACCGGTGCGGTGGTGTTGACGGCGAATACCTCGTCGTAGGCGGCGCGGGTGAGTTCGGCGAACGGGACCGGCTCACCCAGGATGCCCGCATTGTTGACCAGGATGTCCAGCCCGTCGGCGTGGGTGTCGAAGGCCTCCCAGAACGCATCGGTATCCCCGGCGTCACCCAGTGGCGCACCGAACGTGAATGCCGCCCCACCCGCGTCACGAATCCGCGCGACGACCGCGTCCGCCGCCTCGGCGCTACGCCCGTAGTGCACCCCGACCCGGGCACCGTCGGCGGCGAGCCGGAGCGCGATCGCGGCCCCGATCCCGCGCCCAGCGCCCGTCACCACTGCTGTCCTGCCTGCAAGAGCTGACATGACTCCTCTTTCTTTATCGACCGTTACAAAAATGAAGGTAACACATTCTTGAGCGACCGCTATAAAATGGGTTCATGGCAGCGACGACCCGGGGCCGACCACGTTCCTTCGACCGCGATGCCGCGCTGGACAGCGCCATCCGCCTGTTCTGGACCCGCGGCTACGAGGCCACCTCGGTCCGCGACCTCACCGAAGCGCTCGGCATCGCCGCACCCAGCCTCTACAACGCCTTCGGCGATAAACAGCGCCTGTTCGCCGAGGCCGTCTCCGTCTACGACCGCGCCTACGGCGGTTTCATCGAAGCCGCCCTCACCGAGGAACCCGACGCCCGGCGCGCCGTCACCCGGCTGTTCACCGAGGCCCCCGAGCGCTACACCAGGCACGGCCTCCCCACCGGCTGCCTGATCGTGAGCGGCGACGCCGGCACCGACGACCCCCGCGTATGCGAGGCCCTCCACGACATCCGCGAGCAGAAAACCGCCCTCGTCGCCGCCAAGATCCGCGCCGACGATCCACCCGATTCCGCCCCCGCCCCCGAATCCCTCGCCCGCTACGTGATGGCGGTTCTCGGTGGGATCGCCCAGCAGGCCCGCGACGGGGTATCCCGCGAACAACTCGACGGGCTGGCAGCCGTCGCCGTCAGCATGTGGCAAACCATCTGATTCGCGAGAGTCGCGTGCGAACCCGGCTGGAATTCTCCCAGCCGATCCACATTTAACATGCAGCTCAGGACGGACACGAATCGGTTTCGGTCCCTCCGCGCGCCCCACCCGCGTGCCATGCTCGAAGATCGAGATGCCGTGATCAGCACCTGCTCGGCAAACAAGCCGCACAGCGTTCGCTAGGAGGCGTGATGACCACAGGTGGATTCGACCCCGCCTACAGCCAGACGGCCAGCATAAAACCCGGAGGCCTCGGCAAACGCGCGGGCGCCAGGTTCGTCGACTGGATCATCGCCGGCATCATCGGCGCCATCTTCTTCTGGCTCCTCGGCGTGGTCTGGGACGCCCCCGACTGGGTGTCGGTGCTGCCCGGCGCCGGCTTCGGGTGGTTGTACTTCGTGCTCTTCGAGGTGTCCTCGGGGTCGACGCCCGGTAAGAAGCTGCTCGGGTTGCACGTGAACGGGTCGGGCGGGGCACCGAAGCCGAGTTTCAAGGACTCCGCGGTGCGTAATGTCTACATGCTGCTGAACCTGATCCCGTGGGTGGGTGGGTTGCTGTGGTTCATCGCGGCGATCGCGATCGCGGTGACGATCAACGGGAGTCCGACGAAGCAGGGGTGGCATGACAATGCGGCGGGGGGGACGCAGGTTATCGACACCTGACCCTGTCGACGACCCAACCAAGTGGCGGCGCTGCCCGAGACGATGGGTAGCGCCGCCGCGTTGTCCGAAGCCTGCATTTGAAGCTCACGTTGCCGTCCAGCCCGAAATTATCCCCCGCAGCCCGGACTGATCCGCTGGCGATAATCATCCTGGTCGGCGGATCAGCTTTCGGTCGAGACTGCCCGGAGGAACGCCTGCCACTCGCTCGGTGCAAAAACGAGTGCGGAACCAGTGGGATCTTTCGAATCACGAACACCGACCGCGTCGGCCGTGTGCGCAACCTCCACGCACTCGCCGCCGTGCTGGCTGTAGCTGCTCTTGAACCAGCTCGCATTCGATAGGTCAGTGCGCACCTTCACCGCTCCCTTGCTAACTCTCTGAGCGCTTGTCGACTATCCGGACCGGCAATCGCCCTACCTCTGATGAGATCGTACGTCCGGAGAAACTTCGCTACATCGTCTCGATCCTCGATGTACATATTGCCGACGACCCCCTCCAGAAACACCACGGGCGGCTCCACGGGCTCGCCGGGAGCCGATTCGCCGAACAGGAGGACCACAAACGGGGGCATGGACAACCCGCCGGGGAACCCGGCAGTGAAGGGGAGAATGGCCAGTTCGACGTTGTCCCGGGTGGACATATCGGCAAGATGCCGAAGTTGCGTAGCCATGACACCGGGACTCCCCGCTGTCCTCCGGAGAGCCGCCTCTCCGACCACGACGTCCAGTGTGACCGGCTGAGTACGGCGGGTGATGATCCGCTGGCGCTGCATCTTGAGCTGGACACGGCCGTCCTGTTGCTCGGAATCGTCATCCGGACGCTGTTCCTGCGCCAACGCTCGATCGTAATCAGCGGTCTGAAGCAGGCCGGGCACCAGATCCGGTTGATACGAAAGAATTTTCGCGGCGGCCGCTTCCAGACCTACGTAGACATCGAAATCCTTCGGGATCAGGTCCCCGTACTGGTGCCACCAGTTTTTCACGTTCGCCTGTTTCGCCAGTCCCACCAGGGCTGACGTCAGATCGTCCGGTACTCCGTACAGATCGCAGGCGGCCTGGATATCCCGGGTCTTGATTCGTGAGTTCTCTCCCTTCTCCAGTCGGCCGAGGCTGGTTGCCCCCATCTCCAACAGCTGGGCGGCCTTGGCCTGCGTGTAACCGGCGCGAGTCCGCCACTCCAACAGGTGCCTTCCGAGTTGGCGCCGTGGCAGCGTCGATCCGGAACCGCCGGGGTCTTCAGGCATTACTCCTCCGTTTCGGGGATGCAGCATTCACCGATTCGGCGAAAGCCTCCTACCTCGCACGGTTCTCTTCCTGGCTACATGGAGAACCATGTTCGGTGGCTCCGATTCGGTGGGACATCGGGCTGTTCGAAGTGTGTCATAGAGCCTGCCCGGCAACGCAGGAACCGAACATCCAGTGCCCGAATGAATCCCATGCACCGTCGACCGGACCGAGGCGCCGCGAATATGACTCAGCCGATAGGCAATACCCATCCCGACCGACCCCGTGCGATCGGCTATCTCCGAACAGATCTCTCGCCGGACCACGTTCACCACACTGAAGCCATCCGCCTGCTGGCTCGGCGCCAGGGCCACACGCTGATCTATATCGTGCGACTCGGCACCGACTCCGTTCCGGACCCGATCGGTCATGTCCTCGACATCATCCGCGCCACCGACACGGCGACCTTGATCGTCCCCGACCTCTCTCATCTCGAAAACCACCCAGGCCGCATCTGCGACAGCTGCGACCTCATCACGGTGTGCCCGGAACAGCTTTGGATGAAAGCTGGCCCAGGCAGCAGTGGTACGTCACAGGTTCCCCACTGGCTGCCGGAGGTTTGGCACAGCGAGCCCTCCACCCGCCTGCGAATCAACGACGCGCACCGAATCATGCAGGCACACCGGGCGTGCAACCCGTTGGATTGCCCCCGCAAGGCGGCCGCTTTCACTCGTTTGGTGGGGGCAGGGAAGATCATCCCCGCAACCTGTGGTCCCCGCGAACGAGCCGCCGCCCGTGGTCTGCCGTTTCCACCGGCTGAACTGGGTATAACGGGCACGAGAGCATCCCTCGCGGTCCTCAATCGGTTGCTTACCGGGCTCGGCCAGATGCACTGATGACCGGTACCCAAGACCATCAGGATCGCGTCGATGTCTGTCTCACCGTATTTCTGCACGGCCTCCGATTCGAGTATCGCGCTCACCCCAGCGCCGCGCGCCTGTTTCTAGAAGAGTGGACCGCGCGCCACGGCACCCACACCGCTGCAATCCTCTCCGAGATTCCGGCCGACCTCCTACGCCTCCCGTGTGAACAGCTCTACCTGGACCACTGACTGGCCCCGCCCGGTGTTTCATTACGTAGGGGCTGTCTCGGGGATCCAGTCATGTGCAGTTTCAACCGCCCCATTCGCTCGCGCCACTCAGTAGCCGGCTTGCGGTGTCGGCGCTCGACGCGATGTGGAGGGACGAGACTCCCGGGACCGGAATATGCGGTGGAATGTCCAACCGGCAGGACTCCCAACGCCCGTAGAGACTTCGGTCGGCGGGTACCTGCTCGGATATCCAGTCGTTCGGCACTGTGGCGACCGCTGTCGGCTCACGGTTCGAATTGAGCCGTACGGCCACCAGTTCCCAGTCGGGGTCACGGCGCAGGGCGTGGTACTCGTTTCGGCTGAGGTAGACGGTGAGGTCTGTTTGGCGGGTGGTCGATTTGACCTCGAGGTGTGTATCGTACCTGCCGGAAACCGCAATGTCATATCCGAGGCCATCACGGAAGGCGGCTACATGGTCCACGGATAGTTCGGGTGCAGCAGTTTCCAGTAAATCTCCTAGAGCGAGTTCGCCGACAAGTCTAATTTCTGACCACAGCGAACTGTCGACTGGTTACCACTGCTTGGTGGCTTCTTATGCTTGAGTAAGAGAATAGGGGTCCCGAGGATCATCCAGGCTCGGACTCCGACTACTTCTCCTTCGCGGCTTTAAGAGGCGCTTTGGGTGCATCCTCCGCGAGAAATTGCTGGGACTCCACGTCAACGACTCGGACAACGCCCGAAACCCAGCCCCGGCTTCGTTGTAGTCGTCACGATCGCGGTCACGACCAGCTCCAGTGGAATGGAAACGATTGACACGATCGGCTGGCAGGGGTTCTCGGGTCAGCGGCAAATAGTTACGGACCCTGTGGATCATAAAGATCGAATGTCGACCAAGGCTGATAGATCCACGCTACACAGGATCTCTTCGGGCGCTGCAACATCCGCATCGTCCACCGATTCCCGGTGCCGCCACCATCCCGCTGTGGCTTGCAATCTGAGTGTAGCGGCGCCCCTGGGTACCAGGGTCAGCATCGCGCCGGCTACGATCTCAAGGTGTCTGCACCTCTTGTTGCTCCCGACCGGCATGAAATGGTCGATCTGTTTGCAGGTCCTGGAGGCTTGGACGTGGCTGCGAAATGGTTGGGGCTTGGGGCCGTAGGCATTGAGATCGACCCAGATGCCTGTTCGACGCGCCGATCGGCTGGCCTCAATACCGACCAAGCAGATGTAAGAGAACGCGGGCCAGCGGACTACCCGGAGGCGGTGATTCTAGCGGGAGGACCTCCATGCCAGACCTACTCAGTTGCGGGCTCAGGTGCGGGTCGTGAGCGGCTTGAGGAGGTTCGCAAACTTGTCATTCGGATGGCGACGCATGGATATCGAAGCGTAGCAATAGAATTGGCAGATCTCGCCGATGAAAGGACCGGCCTAGTCCTTGAACCACTTCGATGGATCCTTGCTGCGTTCGAACGAAAAAAGCCCTACGAGGTCGTGGTTTTGGAACAGGTGCCGGCCGTGCTCCCAGTATGGCAGCAATATGCTGAAGTACTCAGAGAGATGGGGTACGACGCTGCCGCGAATATCATGCGTGCAGAGGAATACGGAGTGCCACAAACCCGTAGGCGGGCGATCTTGATTGCAGTCCGTGGGCGAAGGTTGGCGTGGCCGGTATCGACCCATCGGAAGTTTGGACGAGGGAGTACTTCCGGCAGTCAGGATGGTAAGAGCGATTGGAACTCGATGGCCGATGCGCTTGGCCATCGTGGGGGATTTGTGGTGGTTTCGAATTATGGAACAGGCGGTCGGCCTGACCAGCGCGGTAGACGAAGCTTCAATGAGCCCGCATACACAGTGACGGGAAAGGTTACGCGAAACAGAATTCTCAACCTGGAAGACAAATATATCGATCATATCAGCGTTGAGGATGCTAGCGTGCTCCAAACATTCCCCCGGAACTATCCGTGGTCGGGCAAAGATATTTCTCAGCAGATCGGAAACGCAATTCCTCCCAGGCTTGCCGCGCACGTACTTTCCAATGCTGTATTCGGCGCTCCGCCAAATGATGAACTACTTGAAGCGGCGGTTCAGGGGAACTGGCAACAGGTCTTGGACGGCTGCATCAGCCCCCGTCGCATCGAGGATGATCTCGATGAAAGTACTGTGCCTAACAATGCTTAGCAGCGTTACAACTGTCCTCAATCCTGTTGGCTGTCGTACTAAATTGACGGGACTCTAGGTTAACCGATTGCCAATTGCACCGCATCGAACCTGTTGCGGAATTAAACGGATGCGAAAAATTATATGTTGCACGAGCACCTCTAGAAGTGCTGTATTTGGACCAAAGTCGGCGGCTAATTACCGCAAGATGAAACTTTGAAAAAACACTAACCTTGCTCAATTCTGGACTGAGCCTATGAGCGGGCCCAGTCCAGAATTGCTCTGTTTTCTACCCCCTAGTCCTCCAGCTCTTTGGCTATTCGGTCAAAATCCGGCAAGACGCTTAGTACGGCGCGGGCGGTTGCCTGTCGACCCGCATCAAGAGCGGCCTCATCTGGCAATTTTCCCGCCTTTCGTTCCTTGTCCTCCTCCTGGTGAAGCACAAGGAGCCCGACGCCGACGCCGACTGCATAGCGTTCGCGAGATTGCTCCTTACCTTCGTCGGTTAGTTCGGCGGCTCGTGCTTGGATGTAAGTCTTAAGCCGGGAATAGGTCCGGTTTAGTACCACGGTGGGGATTTCATCATCGATGGTTTTAAGGTCTTTATACTCATCTCGAGTGGCAAGTTCCTTGGCTGGCACCATCTCAACGGAACCTACCGTATTCGGAGTCCAGCTGTCCTCGTCGGCGTCGCTTTTCCAGATCAACGCCACTAGACCGCCGTCACCCGCGCCACGCTTGCCTGCGGCGTCTCCGGCTGGACGTCCAGCCTCCTTTGGGGTTATCTTCTCAACGATTTCCAGGTCAGTAGTCCATCTGAGTTTTGGTCCAAGGCCACCATTGGTCTTTGTCCACTCAGTTAGCTCGGCGTCTATGGTAAAACGTCCTTGCTCTGCACCTTCGGGAACCGCCAATGAAACGCGTACACGGCCAGAACTCAAACTCCCGATTGTCACCTCATCGGCCCCAATCTCTGGATGGTTACAAGTTATTAGCAAATTGCTCCGCGTCCCGAGGAATCCGTCTTTGGCATTGAGTTTGAAGTATATTCCCTTAACTTTTCCGTGCGCGGCTTGTACCAATAGCGGGCCCTCGAAGTGGGTGGGATTGTCGTATAGATCCTCATCTGCCATGGGGTCTGGAGATCGAAGCTTTCCACCGTGGGTACCCGCAGGGATGCTGCCGGCCGCGTAACCCTTCACTTTTAGAGCGCGTGCAATCTTCTCGGCAATTGCGAGAGTGGGGCGGCTGTTATTGTCTCCGGTGATTGCTTCCCTGATCAACCTTCGATTTGCATCGACAAGTGCAGCCCATTCGTTCAGGAAGGCCGATATCTCCTTTTCCAGACGAACGGCTGGTGCGCTTCGGACAAGTTGTGCGCGGTCCGCCGTGAACAGTTCTGTGCGGACATCTAGTGGTAGCGCGTCACTCTCGACTATAATCAGGATACGGTCGTACAGCTTGTTTAGCTTTGTGTTGAGTTTGAATTCCTGCGGGGTCCAGTGAGAGTGGGCTTGACCGTTCGAGGTGACCAATAATGCGTGCCCGTGTGCAACGAAGTTTTGTCTTTCCCCCTTCTGTCCAGGCTTTGCGAAGAGTCGAAACCTAATGGGAAGTTGAAACGTCTTCCCATGATGGAGAAATGGTAGAGTATCTCGACCTTCGGTGCCGGGATCGCCGGGGTTGTCGTTCATGCGCCGTTCGAGCCCGCTGAGCGTTTCGACTCGACCTGCGCGGGTGATCCTATTCTCGTAGCTTACTGGGATTACGGGCCTAAACAGTCGAGTATTTAGGACCGTATCGAAGGATTTTTCGTCTCCGGAACGACGGCCCAGCCCCTCTGTGTCGTAAGCAATTAGTGCCAAATGAGTCCCTGGAGCAAACTCTGGATACTTGGTCGCGGGGATCGAAAATGGTACTGCTACCTGCCAAGTCGTATAATCATTTTCATCCCACGGAGATGTTACGAGATAGAAGGCGTTTGTGGTTGTTCTCTGTCGTTCCCATTCGACGACTGCTACGGTGATGCTGTCGATTTCGGATCGTCCAAGTAGAGTGGGTTCTCTGCGAGTAACCAGTACTATCGCTTGCGCGTTTCTGTAGGTAGTGGCACCGCCGAGTCCGAATGTGCCTTGCTGCCAATCGTAGCCATCTTTATGCTTCGAACCTACGCGAAATATACTTTCTGGTATGTCAGAGGGGGTGATGCCGCAACCCTGATCTCGCATTACCAGGGTTACGCGTTTCTTGGTTGTTCCGGGCTGTGCGCGTTCGATAGTGATCTTTGCGAGCTGTGCCCTTTCCTTGACGGTTCTGCCATGCAGAAGGTGGTGTGCTGCCTCGTGCGGTGTCTCATAGCTGACCTGGTTGCGGTTTCCGAACCGCTGAATGGCAAGTAGTTCAAGGACTGCGTCTTGCATATTCGTTACGACTTCGAGTGCCTTGTGGTCATAGCTGGCACCGCTGCCGGTTAATATTCCCTGATTATTCCAGGTGTTGCCTATGGGCCGTTGGTATCGATTTCCTACATCTTCTTGAATCAAGCTCTGTACGTGGCGTGCCTCATCTATCGTCCGCGCTTGAAGCGCAAGGTCGATAATCTGCTCGGAATTCGACATTCAGGCTCCGGCTACTGTTTCGAGACCCAATGGGGTCAAATGGTAGAGGTAATCAGTCTGCTTTGGCTCCAGGAGCCCCCACTCACGGGCGCGAGCGATGTAACCTGCCGCGTTGGTGGATGTCTCAT
This sequence comes from Nocardia sp. NPDC024068, assembly GCF_040638875.1. Lineage (NCBI taxonomy): Bacteria > Bacillati > Actinomycetota > Actinomycetes > Mycobacteriales > Nocardiaceae > Nocardia > Nocardia sp. NPDC024068. The sequence continues at coordinate 47,292 of NZ_JBEZYU010000012.1, forward strand.
TATCTGTGAAACCGGTCCAAGTGTTACTCAACTGGTGAAGCAGTTGAGACCTGGTTGCGCCCTCTTTCCCGACTGCACGTAAAGTGTCGATCAGACTCGACCAGTCACCAGGTGAGTGGCGTGAGAGGTGCTGCATAAATGCCCGGCTTGAGGCAGCCGGATGAGGCTCTTGGACTGTCGTCCCTACTAGGGAAGCTAGCAGTGTATGTCCCTGGGTGGTGACTCCTATTTGCGGCCGTCCATCGTCGCCTGGCTCCAGGCTGGCAACTCGCCACTCGAATAGAGGTCCGGTGGTTGTGAGGATCGATCGTACGGTGCGTAATCCGCCAACTGCAAAAGACTTGAATGCCGTTTCGGCGGGCTTCCTTTTTTCTGTATTCGTAGGAAATAGGGCAGTGCACTTGCTGCCGGTTCTTGCCTCGACTTCTTTTAATACCTGTCCATACAACCACGCTTCTTCGCAGATTCTTGACATGTAAATTTCAAAGGGAAGTGTATGACTGGGAGTCCATTCTGCTAGCTTACTCAGTGCCCAAAGTGAGGGATAGTCACGGTTATGTAATCCGAACAAAGGCATGTTTTCCGGCGGTGCATAGTCGTTTAGTGCGACTGTAAGACCTGCCGGCTTCCACTGCAGGGCGGTAGGGGAGAAACTGTCCTCGCTGGTTCTTGTGTCTGGGTCCTGGAGTTGCTCTTTGTCTGGGGCGTGGGTAGGTGCGCCAGAGTCCTCGGTGCCCTCAACCGTGAGCTCCAGGATCCGCTCCTCGATCGCATCGACGATGAATTCGGCCCTGGTTGTATAACCGCCTAGCCCCTGGAGGATGGCCCGGTCCATTGCGCGGATGAGGGGTACCGGCAGCGCCACCCGCATGACCCGTCTTTCGGGAGGGATCACGGCTGGGCCCGGAGCTGGCCTGAACCTAGATATAGTCGATACATGCGGTCAATATAGCCTGATATAGGCACTTAATTCAAGGGTAGTAGCGAGTAATGGTCGCGCTTCCGGCGCGTGATGGACCTCCAGGAATCGGGAGCCTTGGCGGGAGTTCCGCAACGATGTGGTGTGGGACATCCGCGAACGTCGAAGATGAGGTCGCGGCAATGAAGGTGACGTCGTTTTGGTCTAGTCCACTGTCGGTTTCGGAGCCCTTCCGAGGACGTTGATGAAGCAGTTCCCGTCATACCGGTATCGATGCTGTGCGGGTTGACTGGAAAGGGCAGGCCACATCGAAGAGCTGATCGTAGGTACGTGACCCGAGGTGTATCCCGGGTTGATCCTGTTGGCGCGGGCTGTGCTGTCGCTCTACGGCTGGACCGAACCCGATGTCTCCGACGCGGCGGTGCGGGCGCTGGACCGGATCCAGCCACCGGCCCCGGACGCCGACCTCGACCGGGGAGCGCAACGGCTCATCGCACGCATACTGGGCATCGAACCGGACCTGCTGTATCAGGAGGCCGCGGCCCGGACCGATATGGCGGCCGGGTACTACAACCACAATGTGCGGGTCGAGGGCGCATTGGGCACGGTGAATGTCCGCATTCCGGTGGCGGGTGCGGATGTGATGGATCTGCGGCAGTGGCCCGAAGCGTTGGTGGTGCGGGCGATCGAGGCATCCGTGGCCGCGGCGCCACGGTTGCGCTGGGAATCGCGGTCCCCGAAATACCAGATCCACGACTACATCGAGGGCGAGCTGCTGGACCGGATCGCGCCCAGAGGTGTCGCGGTACCCGCGCATGTTCCCATGGATGTGGCCGCGTTCTTCGGGGAGTTGCGGGAGGTCCCATCGGACCGGTTGCCGGTCACGGCCGGAGAGAACAGGGGCGATCCCGTCTCGTTCGCGCGGCGGCTGTCCGAGGTCTCACAACGCGTGTATAGGGAGGCTCGGGAATCATTCGGCCCGCTCTACCGCGAGCTCGAAGTACCCGCGGATCCGTTCGCCGGAATTCTCGATTCCTGGACCACTCTGCAGGCCAGGCCTTTCCGGTTGCTGCACTCGGACGTGCACCGCAAGAACATGATCATCCGGGACGGCCGCGTCGTATTCATCGACTGGGAATTGGCGCTGTTCGGCGACCCGGTATACGACGTTGCGACGCACCTCCACAAGATGGGGTACTTCCCGGCGGAGCGGGAAGCATTGCTGACGGCCTGGGCGGCGGCGGAGCCCGCCGCGGCTGTCGGTAACTGGGCCGCGGACCTGCAGACCTACTTGAACCACGAACGCGTCAAATCGGTGGTTGTGGATGCTGTTCGGTACGCGAAAGTGCTGGCCGACGGGGAGCTGAGACCAGAAGACGAGCAGCTGTTGGTCTCCAACTTCGTGGGCAAACTCGAGTGGGCGAGAGAAATCTGGGGACACGCCGAACCTGTGGCCCCGGCGCGAGTGGAGACTGCGCTGCGCTCGTGGGCACGGAGCACCTGACCGGACTCCGTGCCCTGAAGAGCCATCGACGCTGTCAGGGGAAGTGAGAGACAAGTCGGAGTAGGAGTACGTGGGGGAGGCTGACGGGGTGCATCTGGTTGACGGTTGCGGCGATATAGAGGTCGTGGGCGGGAACGTGATAGAGGACGGTGCCGAAGGCGCCGGAGTGGCCGATCATGGGTGGGACCGGTGTGAAAGGGTTCTGCCAGCGGGGCTGGTGGTAGCGCATGATCCCGAGGCCGTAGTGGATGGGGATCAGGGGGGAGAACACCGGACGCCACCGGGCGGTCATCTCGGCGAGGTAGTGGGAAGGGAACAGGTCGCCGGCGATGAAGGCGCGTAGGAAGCGCATCTGGTCGGCGGCTGTGGACACGATCGCGCCGTCCGGTGGGAACGAGGCGATCGCCTTCGGGATATGTAGCGGGGTGCGGCCGTGCCGGAGCGTGGCGACTCGGTCGTAGCGGTCCAGGGTGTGCGGGGTGAACAGCCAGGTGTGTTGTAGGTGGAGCGGTTCGAGGATGCGGTGGCGTAGGGCGTCGTGGAAACTGCCGGAGGTGGCGACCTCGACGATCCGCCCGAGCAGTTGGTAGTTGGTATCGCAGTACTGTGCTCGGCCCGGTGTCGACGGGGCGAATCGGCTCGGCATGTTGCGGGCCATCTCGAGGAAGTCGTCGAACGTCCAGGCGGCGTCGGTGTGGAGTATTTCGGCGGCGAGGGTGGTGCCGTCGGGTCGCTTCTGGTCGTAATAGTCCGGTATTCCGGAAGTTTGGCTCAGCAGCTCCCGCAGTGTGATGGCTCGACCGTAATCGTGGCCTTCGTGCACGACGAGCCCACGCATCGTGTCCGCGCCGAGGATGTCCGCGGCGCGGGTGTCCAGGGTGAAAGATCCCTCATCGCGCAACTGCATGATCATCGCGACGGTGTAGAGCTTGGTGATGCTGGCGACGAAGTAGGGGCGGTCGATATCGCCGTAACGCCAGGAGAATCCGGTGGACGGCTGCTCGAGGGCGACGCTGAACGCCGACACCGCCGGTTTGGCGGCGTAGCGGGCCGCTATGCGGTCGAGCCGAGTCGGCAGTGGCGGTCTCATGAGGTGATCCGGTCCAGCCGGCGCCGGGTGGTGTCGAGCCAGGCGAGTTCGGCTTCGGCCACAGTTCTTCCGTAGTCGAGAGTGGCCAACCGGAGCGTCTGACCGATATCGGCTGCTTCGTCGGGGACGGTAATCGCCTCCAGGGTCGCCAGGTGCTCGCTCAGTTCCCGTCGGCGTGCCTGCAGCAGGTCGCGAATCCGGTCGGGCGGCAGCCTGTCCGCGAAGAACAATCGCACCAGAAACGGGTCACGCGTCGGCGGTGTGCGCAGCGGTGAGGCCAGCCAGGCGTCCAACTCGGCCGAACCGGACTCGGTGAGACTGTGGATGTGCATATTCGGACGCTCCTCCTGCACGACGGTGCGGCGGTCGGCCAGTCCGCTGTCCACCAGATCCGCGAGGGTGCGATACACCTGCGACTGATCCGAGGTCCAGAAGTGCGCAACGCTTTCGTCGATCACCTTCTTCAGCTCGTATCCGCTCATCGGTCTGATGGACAGAAGACCGAGAATCGCGTGCCGCAGAGACATGGGAAGATGTTAGCGCATATATGTGTGCTGTCCTATATGCCTTCCAGAGGCTGATCGCGGAAGGCGGGCCCACGGTGTGGCGGGTGCATGCCGACGACGGGGTCCGGATACCGATGGTCGTGTTCGGCTGCGGACCTGCCGGACCGGCGACCGTGAGTTACACCGAACCTCAGCGGTAGGACCGTACGCTGTCGCATATGACCAGGGCGCGAGCTCGCTCCGCAACTGAACATCCCGGCTCGCCCATATTGCTGGCCCTGGCCGCTGCTGCCGCCGGAACCGCACTACTCGCCCCCGGCGCCGGTGCCGATACCGGATCCGCACTGCTCGATCCCGGCTCTGCTACCGGTTCCGCCGCTACCGGATCGGCGATGCTCGCTCCCGGCAGTGCCGAGGGGGTCGCCGTGGGGCCGGGATCGTCACTCGGGCTGTGCTCGGTGACCGCGACGGGCTATGCGGACGGACAGCTGGTCGCGCTGACCGCGGGGCACTGCACGCTCGGGCTGTTCGGGGTGATCCGGCTCCCCTATGTGGACTGGGCCATGATTCCCCTGCTGCCCGGCACGCGGACACACAACACTCTGCCCGACGGCAAACGATTGGTCGCGACCGGACCGCCGGGCGGTTCTCCCCTCTGCCGGTACGGTCAGGTCAGCGGGACACGATGCGCCGGATACACCGATATCTGCATCGGCGACTCGGGCGGACCTGTGTATCGGCATGCCGGCAAAGGAACTGCGGTATTGGTCGGCATCACGAGCTCGAATCTCGAATACTCCAGCCTGCCAGTCGGCTTCGAGCTGGGGGAGCCGTGAAAATGGCTGTGGCGAAACGGGTTCCGCATGATCATGCGAATCGGAGGGCTATCGCCGCTGTGATCGCGTCGGGTGTGTTCCGGGATGAAGTGCCGCCGGCCCACTGCTGGAGCAGCTCGCCCGAGACGTCCCTGCCCTGCTCGGTCACAAATCGGGGACCACGCTAGGTGCGGTGCCGGTATGAACCGCAAGGGTTCTCGGGCGCTACGCTCGATTCGGCTGATCCAGGCCGGTCGTCAGTAGCCTTTGGTGTCGGTGAGGGAGAGGCGGATCGTGCCGAAGGCGAAGATCGCGAGGCATACCGCCGCGAAATACGCCAGTGAGCCGTTCTGGCCGAAGAGACTTTCGATGGTCGCCAACTGCCCCACCCCCAACTCACCGTTCTTGAACGGTGACAGCTGCTGGAGGGTGACGCCCAGGTCGCCGGGGACGAAGGTCACGAACACTTCCACCCCGAATTTCCACAGCAGCACGATCATCACCACGAAACCCGGTTTCGGGACCAGGGCGGACAGGCCGAGGCCGAGGGCGGCGATGAGGAGGGTGTAGAGCGGGGCGCCGATGAGGAGCTGGATACCTTCGGAGGAGAAGACTTCGACGCGGCCCCAGATCTCGGGGAACAGGTGGGGGAAACCCCATAGGACGACGAAGGTCGTGACGAAGGCCGTAACGGCGGCGATCGCGCCGAAGACGATCAGTTTGGCTACGGGTAGGAGCCAGCGGCGGGTCTGGATGCCGAAAACGGTTTCGACGGTCTGGTCTTTGAATTCCGCGCACAGCGAGGTGACGCCGCCGGCCATGAGGATGAACGACGAGAAGACGAGGATCCAGTAGGCGGCGTTGTTGGTGTCCATACCGCCGGCGCCGTTGAGGGCGTTGGATTCGGTGGCCTTGGCGATACCGAAATTGATGCCCAGCGGGATGATCACGGCGAGGGGGACGACGGCGTACCAGAGGGAGCTGCGCCAGGAGAGTTTGGCGAGTTCGCTGCGGACGGCGCGGACGAGGTAGGTGGCGATCATTCGGCCGCACCCCCGGTGGCGGCGTATTCGACGCTGCTCTTGGTGATCTCGACGTAGGCCGCTTCCAGCGGCCGCGGACCGGAGCCTGCCGCCACCAGTTCGTCCTTACTCGTATCGGACAGCACGCTGCCCTTGCCCATGATGACTATCCGGTCGCCGGTGATCTCGACTTCGGTGAGGTTGTGGGAGGCGACCAGCAGGCATTTGCCTTCGCCGGCCAGGCCGACGAGCAGTTCGCGCAGCCAGATGATGCCTTCGATGTCCAGGCCGTTCGCGGGTTCGTCGAGGACCATGGTTTTCGGGTCGCCCAGCAGGGCGGAGGCGATACCGAGGCGTTGCAGCATGCCGTAGGAGAATTTGCCGACGGGGCGCTTCGCCACCTGGTCGAGGCCGACCCGGTCGAGCAGTGGGGCGACCTGGGATTTCGGGACGCCGCCCAGCCGGGCCTGCCACAGCAGATGCTGTTCGGCGGTGTGGGCGGGGTTGCGGGAGAAGGCGCCGAGGCTGAAACCGATTTCGTGGATGGTGTCACGGAAATCGCGCAGGCCCTCACCGTTCACGGAGACCGAGCCGGAACTGGGGCGGGCCAGGCCGGCGATCATGCGCATGGCGGTGGTCTTTCCCGCGCCGTTCGGGCCGAGGAGATAGGTTATCGAGCCCTCGCCGGCCTCGAAGGTGACGTTGTCGACGGCGAGTTTCTCGCCGAAGCGTTTGGACACGCCACGAACGCTGATCATAGGAAGTCCTGGGTCACTGGTGCGGTGCCGCGGTGTCGCGGCAGCGGATTCGGGTGTTCCGGGGCGGCACGGGCCCGATGGGGGCGGCTCCCCGCGGCAGCTGCCGCGGGGAGCCGTTCCGGAATACGGGTGGTGCGGGGGATCAGTAGCCGAAGCTGGGGTTACCCGAGCACTGCATGGCGGCGCAGGTCTGCTTCCAGTCGATCTTCCACAGGCCGGCGTCGCGGATGTAGAAGTACTTGTTGTTCTGCGCGGGGAAACCGGCCATCAGGCCGTGCATGGTGACCGACATGGAGTTGCCGTTGATCTGCACCGGGCCGATGGCGCGACCCTGGATGGAGAAGAAGTCCATGGTGCTGCTGTTGGCCATCACGCGCTCGAGGGCCGGGCGGGCGGACGGGCCGTTGTAGCTGACCTCGACCTTCGGGTCCATCCCGATATTGGGGTTCCAGAACGCCGCGAACTGCTTCTCGAGCTGCAGCAGGCTCGGCGTCTCGGCGCGGACGTAGAGGTCCGAGGCGGAGGAGTCCCGGATGGAGACATCGGCCGAAGCCGGTTGCGCCATACCGAGGCCCACGAGCGCGGCGAGGATACAGACGGTGGCGAATCTGATGAATCTGGACATGACGGCAGGCCCCTTCCGACCAACGTGCTAACCGCTGCGGCGGGGACGCGGGCGGTGTCGGGTACCGCTCGGCTGGTCCACCGACGCAACCCGGCCGGCAATCGCACAGCGAAGACCGTCCGGGTACGCAGCACGCTAGCGGGCGGGGTTAGGTTAGTCAATCCTAACCATGAATATGGGATGTGAACTGTGCGGTATTCGCGGCACTCCCGGTATGGCCGGTGAACGGTTCGGGTCAGGGCACCACGTATTCGGCGCTGCAGTCCCCGTAGGTGTGGTTCTGGTCCGAACCGTGGTTGGACGCGCTCAGGACGAATGCGATCCGGCCGGGTTCGGTGGTCACGCCAGGGATGGCAAGAATGGTTTCCGGGCCCTGGACGCGGGCGTTTTCCTCGGCGACGCCGCTGCGCCCGGTATCGAGGTTCGCCCACGTGACGCCGAACCTCTGGTCGTACCCGGCCTCGGACGCGGCATCGGTGTACATCCTGAGGTCGACGACTCCGGACGCGCCGGGGGTCGCGGTGACCTTGCTTCCGGCGGTCACGGAGAAGTCGTCGGGGGTCGGATAGGTGAAGCCGCACAGAGTTTCTTCGGACGCGGCATGGGCCGCCGGGGGCCCGGCGATGAGGCCCATGGTCGTAATGCACGCTATGGCAAAAGGTTTCGCTGCTCGTGACGCATACCTATTCATGCGATGAGGGTATGACGGACCCGGTCGCGCTGCGGCTGATTGGGACAAACGAACTATCTCGGGATGTTTTTCCTGCGAACTGCGATCCGGTGACCGGGCGACGTCGAGTGGTGGTTGTGACACAGCGCAACGGCCGGTGGAGCGAGTCCGGCAACTCGCTCCACCGGCCGCTGTGATTCGCAGGACGGCGCATGAGGGGTGTAGGCCCCGGCCGGCTCATCGCGCCCCTCATCGGTACGGTGGGCCGGTACTTCGCCGTCGCTGCGAAGCGGTGATCAGGACTCCGGGTGGTCCGGTGTCACCGATCGGCGTTCAGATAGTTCCGCCACCCCCCGTACTCGGTGATATCGGTGGCGTCACGTGATGATTCGTAGTCGCAGGCGAAGCCAGTCACCCATTCCCCGGAATCCAGCTCGACCTTGCCCAGCGTCATGGGTGCGGGCAGGTTGCTCAGGAAGGTGCCCAGTGCGGCGGGGGAGAGGCGGTACAGTTCGCCCGGTAGCGACGCGCCGGAACCGGTCCCGACGCGCAGCATCCCCGGTTTCGGCGGGGTGGCGGGCAGAGCGACCATACGATAGGCCGCCGCGGTCGTGACCTCGCCGAGGAAACGGGCTTTCGCGCCTTCCAGCTGGTGGTGCAGGGGCAAACCGCGCAGATGCGCACCGACGACGAGGAGTTCGGTGCCGGTCTCGGTGAGCAGCGGCGCGGGTTCATCCAGCAACCGGGCGGCCAGGTCGATACCGACCTGATCGGCGAAGGCGGGGGTGATCAGCATGACGCCGAACGGGTCGCCGTCCGCGGTCTCCGCGCCGGGGACGGCGATCCCGGCCAGATCGAGGAGATTGCAGAAGTTGGTGAAGGTGCCCATCCGGCTGTTGATCGCCACCGGCTCCGCCGCCACCGCGTCGAGGGTGGGGTGCTCGGTGGTGGTGGGGAGCAGCAGGGCGGGATGGTCGGCGAACAGTTCGCGGGCCGCGGCCGCCGCGTGGGCGAGGCGGCCGAGGTCGGCGACGTAGGAATGGGCGGCCGGGACCTCGCCGCCGCCGATGATCGCCGCGACGACGGGGTCGGCGCCCTCGGGTGCGCCGCTGAGGAATTCGCCCACCGCGGCATACCGCTGGGCCACGATGGCACCGTCGTAGAGGAGCCGGGCGGCGTCGAGGAGTTCGGTGATATCGACGGTCGCCACCGCACCGCCGCTCGCCCGCCAGCGGTCGACGGTGGCGTCGAAGGCGGCCCGGTAGGCGGGGGTGAGGGAGGTCAGGTTGTGGTCGGCGGGAACGGCGAGGGTCGCCCGGGCCGGGGCGCCGAGCGGCGTGTCGGCGGGCCAGGCGCGGGAACGGGAGTCCTCGGAGTCGGGGCCGATCATGGCCCGGGTGACCTCGGTGGCGAGGGTGAGGTCGCGGGCGAACACGGTGACCGCGTCGTAATCCGGGCAGGCCGGGACCACACCGGTGGTGGGCACCAGGCCGAGGGTGGGTTTGATGCCCACGAGGCCGTTGAGGGCGGCGGGCACCCGTCCGGAGCCGGCGGTATCGGTGCCGAGCGAGGCGTCGGCGATACCGAGGGCCACCGCGACCGCGGAACCGGAGCTGCTGCCGCCCGAGACGCGATCGGGGAACAGGGCATTGCGGACCGGACCGTAGGGGCTGCGGGTGCCGACGAGACCGGTGGCGAACTGGTCCAGATTGGTTTTGCCGAGCACGAGGGCGCCCTGCTCTACCAGGCGTGCCACAGCGGGGGCCGTGCGCTCTGGTGTGGTGGCGAAACCGGGGCAGGCACAGGTGGTGGGGATACCGGCGATATCGATATTGTCCTTGACGGCCAGCAGCACGCCGGCCAGCGGCAACCGCTCGCCCCGGGCGAGCCGGGCTTCGAGGGCGGCGGCCTCGGCCAGTAGGTCGGCCTCGGCGCGCAGGGTGATCCAGATCTCGGGCCGGTCGGTCTCCCGGATACGGCGGTAGGCCCGCGCGACCTTCTCGGTCGGGCCGGCCGGCGCATCCGCCGCCGGGTCCGCTAGCGGTAGTTGCTCCATGGTCATGCCGCTCCTTCGGTTTCGATGGCCACCAGGGGTGCGCCGGTTGTGACTTGATCGCCTGCCGCGACGGTGATCGTGCGGACGGTGCCGGAGACCTCCGCGACCACCGGCAGCTCCATTTTCATCGCCTCGAGGACGAGCAGCGTGGCGCCGGCCTCGACCCGGTCGCCCTCGGCGACCTCCACCCGCCAGACGTTGGCCATCATGGGGGCGGCGGCGAGGTGGGCGCCTTCGGGCAGGTCGAGATCGTCGGCGGCGTCGGGTTCGACCAGGTGGTCGTCCTGGGTGTCGAATTCGCCGTCGGCCTCCCAGCGCTGCCGTTCGGCGGTGAACGCGGCCTGCCGGTGTTCGTCGGTGGCGGCGATATCGGCGGCGTGGGAGTTCAGGAATTCGAGGTGTTCGGCGAAAGCGAACTCACCGGTGGTACTCCGCATCTCGAAACGACCGGCCGACATATCGGCGCGCAGGTCCAGCAGTTCCTCGGCCGATACCGGATACCAGCTGATCTGGTCGAAGAACCGGAACAGCCACGGTTTACCGGATTCGAAGGGGGCACGCTGGCGGTAGCCCGACCAGATGGGGATCGTCCGGCCCACCAGCTGGTAGCCGCCGGGGGATTCCATCCCGTAGACGCACAGGTATTTGCCGCCGATCCCGACCGCGTCGGACGGGGTCCAGGTGCGGGCGGGGTTGTATTTGGTGGTCACCAGGCGGTGGCGGGGGTCGAGCGGGACGGCCAGGGGTGCGCCCAGGTAGACGTCGCCCAGGCCGAGCACCATGTACGTGGCGTCGAAGACGATGCGGCGCACATCCTCGATACTCTCCAGGCCGTTGATGCGGCGGATGAACTCGATATTCGACGGCAGCCAGGGGGCCTTCGGGCGGACACCGTGGCCGTAGCGTTCGATGGCCGCCACGATGGTGGGGTCGTCGAAGGAGAGCGGCAGTTCGATATGGCGGCTGGGGACCCGCAGGTCGGCGGTATCGGGGATATCGTCCTCGAGTTCGCCCAGCAGGCGGACGACCGAGCGCTGGTCGATCACGGCGGGGTCGAAATGCAGATGCAGGGACCGCACACCGGGGGTGATATCGATCAGGCCGGGGATGGAGGCCTGTTCGAGGCGTTCGCTCAGCGCGTGCACCCGCATCCGCAGACCCAGATCGAGTTCCATCGGGCCGTATTCGATGAGCACGTTGTCGTCGGCGCCGCGCAGATATTTGACCTCGGGGGTGCCGGTTCCGGCGTCGCGCCTACCTAGGACACCGTCGTCGTCTTCGCGGGCGCCGAGGAGTTCGGGGCTGCCGGTATTGCGGCCGCGGGCGGCGGGGGAGGAGCGCAGTCCGCCGGTGCGTTCGTCGGCGACCGGCACGAAGCGGACCTGGTCGCCGGGCCGCATCTGACCGAGTTTCCAGCGGTGCGCGGACACCACGGTCAACGGGCAGGCGAAACCGCCGAGGCTGGGACCGTCGGGGCCGAGCAGGATGGGGGTGTCGCCGGAGAGGTTGAGCGCGCCCACGCTGTAGGGGCAGTCGTGCAGATTGGACGGGTGCAGTCCGGCATCGCCGCCGTCGGTGCGCGACCAGGTCGGTTTCGGGCCCGCGAGCCGCAGGCCGGTGCGGTTGGCGTGGGCCTGCACCTGCCAGGTGGACTCGTAGAACTGCGCGATATCGGCGGGAGTGAAGTAGTCGGGGGCGGGCTGCGGGCCCTCACCGACGCCGACGTACCAGGTGTGGCCGAATTCGGGACGCTCGTCGGCGGGAATCGGTGCGGGGGCGAGCAGACCGCCGGCGTCGGGTTTGATGCCGAGGATATCGCCGGTGGCGACGGCGCGGCCGGTGATACCGCCGAACCCGCCGAGGGTGAACGTCGAGGCGCTGCCGTGGTAGTCGGGGGCGAGGATGCCGCCACGCACGGCGAGGTAGGTGCGCAGACCGGTATCGGTGGGGGCGCCGATATCCAGTACCGACCCGGCGGGCACGGTGACCGGCTCCCACATCGGGACCGGCTCGTCGTCCACGGTGACCGGGGCCTCGGCGCCGGTCACGCAGATGACGGTGGTATCGGTGCAGCGCAACCGCGGACCCAGCAGGGTCGCCTCGAGGCCGTTCTCACCCAGCGAATTCCCGACGGCATGGTTGGCCAGCTGGAAGGACAGATCGTCGAACGCGCCCGACGGCGGGATGCCGACACTCCACAATCCGAGCCGCCCCGGGAAATCCTGGATGGTGGTGGACACTCCGGCGCGCAGCACCTCGAGGCGGGGCCGGATGGTGGCCAGACTGCCGAGGGTCGCGGTGGTGTGGCGGGCGTCGAGCATGGGGGAGCTGGTCGCGGCGGCCCGCAGCTGCGGGAGGTTGGTGGTGATACCGAACATGCGGGTCTCGTCGAGCGCCGCGCGCAGCCGGTGCAGGGCTTCGGGGCGGCTCTCGCCGGAGGTGATGATCTTGGCGATCAGCGGGTCGTAGTAGGGGCTGATCTCGGTGCCGGTCTCGACCCAGGTCTCTACCCGGGCGGTGGTGTCCGGGATCACCACCCCGGTGAGCGTGCCGGCGCCGGGACGGTAGTCGTTACCGGGATCCTCGGCGTAGACGCGGGCCTCTACCGCGAAACCGCTGATCGGCGGGCCCGCGTCGGGAATCGCGTCGAGGAACGCCGTTTCGCCGCCGGCCAGCCGCAGCATCCATTCGACCAGGTCGACGCCGGTGACGGCTTCGGTGACCGGGTGTTCCACCTGCAAACGGGTGTTCACCTCGAGGAACGACGCCTCACCGCGGTCCACGTCGTAGATGAACTCGACCGTGCCCGCCGACCGGTAACCGACCTCGCCGAGCAGCCGCCGGCTCGATTCGAGCAGCCGTTCGCTCACCGCGTAGGGCAGACCGGGCGCGGGCGCCTCCTCGATGACCTTCTGGTTGCGGCGTTGCAGACTGCAATCGCGGGTGCCGAGTGAGACCGCACGCCCCCGGCCGTCGCCGAAGATCTGCACCTCCACATGGCGGGCGCGGGCCACGAAACGCTCCAGATACACCGCCGAGGATCCGAAGTTGTTCTGCGCCAGCCGGATCACCCGCTGATAGGCCTCGGTGAGTTCGGCCGCGCTGTCGCATGCGGCCATCCCGATCCCGCCGCCGCCTCCGGCGGCCTTGAGCATCACCGGGTAGCCGATACGCTCGGCCTCGGCCAGGGCCTCGTCGAGCCCGGTGAGCAGCCCGCTGCCCGCGACCAGCGGCACACCGGCCTGCGCGGCGGCCTTGCGGGCGCTGTGTTTATCGCCGAAAAGCCGCAGATGTTCGGCGGCCGGGCCGACGAACGCGATCCCGGCGGCCTCCACCTCCGCCGCGAAATCGGCGTTCTCGGAGAGGAATCCGTATCCCGGATGGATCGCGGTGGCGCCGGTGGACAGCGCCGCCTCGATCACCGCCTCGGCCCGCAGATACGACTCCGCGGCGGGCGCCGGGCCGAGCCGGACCGCGCGATCGGCCATCCGCACATGCCGCGAGCCCTCGTCGGCGTCGGAGAACACCGCGACCGTTTCGATCCCCAGCCGCCGGGCGGTCCCCAGGATGCGGCAGGCGATCTCACCGCGGTTGGCGATCAGCAGGCTTTCGGGCAAGGGTGTATGCAGTGGCGTATACAGCTGCGGGGCGGTCTCGGTCACGGTCGGTCCTCTCGGCGTGGACAGTGCGGCTACCGGAGTAGCCGGGGGTTTCAGGTCTTGGTCGCGCGGGCCATACGGGTCAGCTGGAGTACCTGACCGGCGCGGTCGGCCACCACGCGGCGGGATTGGTCGATATGGGCCAGGAGCTGCTCACGGGCGCCGGTGAGGTCGCGGTCGAGGACGGCCTCGCCGATGGCGATATGTTCCTCGACGGTCGCGAGCATGCGGTCGGGGGTGAGGTAGTCGAACATCCGGACCGGGCGGATCCGGGCGTTCACGGTTTTCAGGGCGTCGGTGAGGGCGTGGTTGCCGGAGGAGTCCAGCAGGACGGAATGGAACTGTTCGTCGGCGATGACGAAACCGGCGTCCGGGTCGGGAGGCGCGGTACGGAAGGCGCGCCAGCGGTCGATCTCCGGACCCAGGACCGCGCGGTCGTGGCCCAGGTCCGGATCGTCGAGCACCCGGGCGATGCCCTGGACTTCCAGCGTGATCCGCAACTCGTAGTAATCGCCCAGGGTGTCCAGGCGCGGCCGATAGGGAAACAGTCCGGTGTCGTGGCGGTCGACCAGGCCGTCGGCCTGCAACCGGGCCAGCGCCTCGCGCACCGGAGTGCGCGAGACACCGTAGCGTTCGGCCAGCCGCTCTTCGCCGAGCCGCTCATCCGGTGCCAGGGCACCGGCCATGAGTTCGTCGCGCAACGCCTTGTACACGGTGTCGCTGCGTGATTCGCGTTTGCTTCGGGGTTCGGTCACGACGCGCAGCCTAGAGAGTCATGGCGGCGCGAACCGTGTCGACGGCAGCGGCACCGCCTTCCCCGGTCGAGGTCACGCGGCCGCTTTCCAGGACGTAGTAGCGGCTCGCCGCCCGCAGTGCGAAACCGATGTGCTGTTCCACCAGCAGCACCCCGAGCCCGCCGCGTTTCACGAGTTCGGTGATGGTGTTCTCGATTTCGGCGACCACCGACGGCTGGATGCCCTCGGTGGGTTCGTCGAGGATGAGCATCCGCGGTTCGGTGATGAGGGCCCGGGCGATGGCCAGCTGCTGGCGCTGGCCGCCCGACAGCAGGCCGGCTCGGCGATTCAGCAGTTCCTTCAACGCGGGAAACAGATCCAGCTGTTCGTCGACGAGCGCCGCGCCGCGTTTACGGCCGTCGGCCACGACCCGCAGATTCTCGGCGGTGGTGAGGTGTCCGAAGCATTGCTGCCCCTGCGGAACATATGCCAGCCCGCGTTTGACCCGCGCGCTCGGCCGCAGCGAGGTGATATCGGCGCCGTCGAACCGGATCCGGCCGCGGCCGGTTTTCACCAGCCCTACCGCCGCCCGCAGCAGAGTGGTCTTCCCGGCGCCGTTATGGCCCATTATCGCGGCGACCCCGTCGGCCGGGACCTCGATACCGACCCCGTGCACCACCTCGGTGCGGCCGTAGCCGGCGTGGACGTCGATGAGTTCCAGCATCGCCTACCCTCCCTGTCCGTTGGTCTGCGCGCGCTGCGCCGCCGTGTCCGGCCCCGGCTCACCCGCGGTGTCGGGTTCGGCGGCGGTACCCAGATACGCCTCCTGCACGGCCGGATCGGCCTGGACCTCGGCCACCGACCCGTCGGCCAGTACCGCGCCGCGCGCCAGCACCGTCACCGAGGTGGCGAAGTTGCGCATGAAGTCCATATCGTGTTCGACGACCACGACGGTGCGTTCGCCGCCGATACGCCGCAGCAGGTTTCCGGTCTCCTCGCGCTCCTCCTGGCTCATCCCGGCGACCGGTTCGTCCAGCAGCAGCACCGAGGCGTTCTGCACGAGCAGCATGCCGATCTCCAGCCACTGCTTCTGACCGTGCGCCAGCGTGCCGGCGGGTTTGTCCCGCAACTTCGTGAGCCCGATGGTTTCCAGCGCCTGCTCGATCGATTCGGAGACCTCGGCCGGGCGGCGGCGCAGCATGGTCCACACCGACCGGCCCGCCCCCGCGGCGATATCGAGGTTCTGCAGTACCGAGAGTTCCTCGAACACACTCGCGGTCTGGAAGGTGCGGCCCACGCCGAGGCGGGCGATCTGGTGCACCTTCTTGCCGAGCAACTCCACCCCCGATTTGGTGACCGACCCGGTGGCCGGCACCAGACCGGTAATGGCGTCGATCATGGTGGTCTTACCCGCGCCGTTGGGGCCGATGAGGAACCGCAGATCGCCCTGGAACAGGGTCAGGTCCACATTCGACACCGCCTTGAAGCCGTCGAATTCGACGCTCAGCCCGCGGACTTCGAGGTAGTCGCTGTGCATTCCGGCGTTCCCGCCGGCGACCGGTCCGGTCACCGTGGGCGCGCTGCTCGCCTGCTCGGTCATGACACTCCTACCGGGGTAGCGGGTGCGGGTTCCTTCGCCGGATCGGCCGGTGGTGCGGGGTCGTTGTCCGGCCGTCGTTTCCGGCGCACCAGCGAGACCAGACCGGCCAGACCCGCCGGGAAGAAACCGACCACGACGATGAAGAGCACGCCCTGGGCGTAGACCCAGCCGGAGGGGAAATTCTCGGAGAGGCCGGTCTGTGCCCAGGCCACCGCGATCGCGCCGAGTACCGGGCCCAGCAAGGTGGTGCGGCCGCCGATGGCGACACCGGTCAGGAAGGCGATGGACGGCACGATCCCGATATCGGCGGGAGAGATGATCCCGACGATCGGTACGAACAGCGCCCCGGCGATCCCGGCGAACAGCGCCGCCACCGCATAGGCGACCACCTTCACATTGGCCGGGTCGTAGCCGAGGAACCGGACCCGCTCCTCCTGATCACGCACCGCGACCAGCAGTTCGCCGTACCGGCTGTACATCAGCTGGCGGGTCAGCGCGACGATCACCAGCAGGGTGGCGGCCGCGATGAAGAACAGCAGCCGCCGGTTGACCGGATCGTTGAGAGCCAGCCCGAAGAAACTGCGGAACCTGTTGAGCCCGTTGCTACCGCCGGTGGACTGCTGACCCACCAGCAGGATCGCGAACGCCGCGGCCAGCGCCTGCGACAGGATCGCGAAATAGGCGCCCTTGACCTTGCGTTTGAAGACGCCGAGCCCCAGCAGCACCGCCACCAGCGGCGGGATGATCAGGATGCCCAGAATCGTCACCAGCGGTGAGGCGAACGGCGCCCAATATCCGGGCAGTTCGCGAATACCCGCGATCTGCATGAAATCCGGGACATCGTCACCGCGCAGCTCGGCGTCGGAGATCTTCAGATGCATGGCCATGATGTAGGCGCCGAGCCCGAAGAACACGCCCTGCCCCAGGGTGAGCATGCCGCCCCGGCCCCACGCCAGCCCGATACCGACGGCGACGATTCCGAAGCACAGGAACTTACCGAGCAGATTGAGCCGGAAATCCGAGAGCACGGCGGGCGCCACCGCGAACAGCAGGACAGCGGCGATCGCGAAACCCGAATAGGCCTTCCAGCGGGTCGTCAAGAATCCCCTCATACCAGACTCCTCGACCGGATCATGAACAGTCCCTGCGGGCGAACCTGCAGGAAGATCACGATGATGACGAATACGATCACCTTCGCCACCGAGGCGGTGGTGCTGTATTCGATGAACGAGTTCAACAGGCCCAGCGCCACCGCGGCGATCACCGCGCCCCGGATCTGGCCGAGCCCGCCGATGACCACCACCAGGAAGGCATCGACCAGGTAGGCGGCGCCGGTATTGGAACTGGTGGAGCCGATCAGCGTCAGCGCCACCCCGGCCACCCCGGCCAGGCCGGACCCGATGAAGAACGTGGTGATATCCGTGCCGCGGCTGGAGATCCCGCTGGTCTCCGCCAGATCGCGATGCTGGACCACGGCCCGGATACGCCGGCCCATCGCGGTGTACTTCATGGTCACCGCGATGGCCGTGACGCACAGCACCGCGAGCAGCATGATGAAGATCCGGGTCTTGGGGACCACGGCCCCCAGGATCTCCACCCCGCCACCGAGCCATTCCGGAGTCACCACGCGAACCGCGGGTGCGCCGAAGATGTCCCGGGCCGCCTGCTGCAGGATCAAGCCGACGCCGAAGGTCACCAGCAGGGTGTCCAGCGGTCTGTCGTACATCCGCTTGATCAGCGTCACCTCGAGGGCCACACCCATGAGACCGCCGACCAGGAATCCGATGAGCAACGAGACGATCAGCGAGACCTCGGCGTTGGAGACCAGGTATTCCTGCACCGTGTACGCGGTGTAGGAGCCGGCCATGATGAACGCGCCGTGGGCCATGTTGATGACGCCCATCTGACCGAAGGTCAGCGACAGCCCCAGGGCCGCCAGCAGCAGGATGGAGCCCAGGCTCAGGCCGGTGAACAACTGCCCGATCAGTGCTTCCACGGAATCAGCCCCCGAGTCCCTCGGCCCACGAGTAGCCCGCCAGGTACGGATCGGGTTCGATGGCCTCGCCGGAATCCCACACGCTGTAGATCAGGCCGTCGGGACGGATCTCGCCGATACGGGCGGTTTTGGTGATGTGGTTGTTCTCGCCGTTGATGGTCACCAGGCCCTCGGGACCCTCGAACGTGACTCCGCCCGCGGCCTTCTGCACATCCGGCACCGTGAACGACTGCGCCTTCTCGACGGAGTTCTTCCACAGGTAGACCGAGACGTAGGCGGCTTCCATCGGATCCGAGGTCGGCTTGTTCGCGCCGTACTTCGCCTTGTACGCCTTCACGAAAGCGTCATTGGCCGGGCTCTTCACGGTCTGGTAGTAGTTCCAGGCGGTGAGCTGGCCGGCGATGTTCTGCACGCCGATACCGCCGACCTCTTCTTCGGCGATCGACACCGAGACAACGGGCATGTCCTGCGGGGTCAGTCCGACGTTCTTGTACTCGCGGAAGAACGCGACATTGGAATCGCCGTTGAGAGTGTTGAACACGGCGTCGGCGTCGGCCGAACGCACCTTGTTGACGATGGTGGAGAAATCGGTGGACCCGAGCGGGGTGTAGTCCTCGCCCTTGATCTCCATCCCGTTCGCCTCGGCGTAGGCCTTGATGATGCGGTTGGCGGTCTGCGGGAACACGTAGTCGCTGCCGACCAGGTACAGCGATTTCACGCCGCGACCTTTGAGGTAGTCGAGGGCGGGCACGATCTGCTGGTTGGTGGTGGCGCCGGTATAGAAGATGTTCTTCGACGATTCCAGGCCCTCGTACTGGACCGGGTAGTAGAGCAGCGCGTTGCGGTCCTCGAACACCGGCAGCATGGCTTTACGGCTGGAGGAGGTCCAGCCACCGAATACCGCGGCGACACAGTCGCTGCTGATCAGCTTCTCCGCCTTCTCGGCGAACACCGTGGGCTCGGAGGCCCCGTCCTCGCCGACCAGTTGAATCTGCTTACCCAGGACGCCGCCCGCGGCGTTGATCTCGTCGACCGCGAGTTTGATCGAATCGCGGACGGTGACCTCGGAGATCGCCATCGTGCCCGAGAGGGAGTTCAGGGAGCCGACCTTGATCGCGGGGCCCGCGGTGTCGACACAGGACGTGGCATTGGAGCCGGCCTGGTCGGTGGCGGAACTGCCGCACGCGGTGACCGCCAGCGCGGTCGCGCATACGGCGGCCGGCAGGGCGAGCAGGGTGCGTGCCCGCCTGCGCGGCCGGCGGTTCGCCGCAGCTGTTGTAGGTGCTTCTGATCTGGCTGCATTCATGACCGTAAGGCCTCCACTCAGGAAAGGTCAGCCCGCTGACTGCACTGCATTCGTCGTTGTATACAGCGGCGTATACGAGGAATTACGGTAAAGACGCCGTGTTTCGCCCACGTATCGCAGCGTGAATGCCGGGTATCGATCGGCCGAGCGGTCGCGGGGGCGCTGCTGAGAGCAGATCCGCTCACAGCAGCGCGGTCTCCCGTTCACCCGTCCGGTCCGGCAGCGTGGGAAACATGGCTCACGACGACAAATCCCCGCTGTTCGGCTGGCGCGCCCGCGAACAACTGCTCGCCCGTCGCATCCTGGTGCTCGACGGTCCGCTCGACGACGACAACGGCACCCTGCTGGCCACCCAGCTGCTCACGCTCGCCGCCGAGGACGGCGAGGCCGGCGTCTCACTGTGGATTCATTCCCCCGGCGGATCGGTGCCGGCGATGCTCGCCATCCGCGATGTGATGCGGCTGGTGCCGTGCCCGGTTTCCACGCTGGCCCTCGGGCTGGCCTGTAGCGCCGGGCAATTCCTGCTCTCCTCGGGCACGCGCGGCAGACGTTTCGCGCTACCGCACGCCCGGATCCTCATGCATCAGGGTTCGGCGGGGATCGGTGGTTCCACGGTCGATGTCGAGGTGCAGGCCGATGATCTGCGGTACACGGTGGAAACGGTTCTCGGACTGATCGCCGAGGACACCGGGCAGCCCTACGACCGGGTCTACGAGGACTCCCTGCACGACCGCTGGTTCAGCGCCACCCAGGCGAAGGACTACGGCTTCATCGACCATATCGTCGGCGAATTCGGCCAGGTGGTGCCGCAACGGCAGCGCGTGGGGATCTCGGCATGAGCGGGGGCCGGTCATGCCCGGGAGGCACGGCATGAGCGGGCGGCGCCCGGAGGCGGCAGCCTGCGTAACCACGGAGGGCGGGGCCCGGTCATGCCCAGGAGGTACAGCATGAGCAGCTACACGATTCCCAATGTGATCGCCCAGCATCCGCGTGGTGAGCGGATCACCGATATCTACTCGCATCTGCTCGCCGAGCGGATCGTGTACCTGGGCACACCCATCGACTCCGGGGTGGCCAACGCGCTCATCGCCCAGCTGCTGCATCTGGAATCGGAGAGCCCGGGCCAGCAGATCGAGTTCTATATCAACTGCGAGGGCGGCGATCTGTCGTCGATGCTCGCGGTCTACGACACCATCCAGCACATCGGCGCGCCGGTGCACACCACGTGCGTGGGGCAGGCGATCGCGGTGGGGGCGGTGCTGCTGGCCGGGGGCGCGTCCGGGCATCGCGCGATGCTCCCGCATGCCCGCGTGGTGCTGCACCAGCCGGCGGCGCGCGGGCAGGGTGCGATTCCGGATCTGATCCTGCAGGCCGACGAGCTGGTGCGGATGCGGGCGGAGATCGAAACCATCCTGTCCCGGCATACCGGCCGGACCCCGCAGCAGCTACGCCACGACACCGATCGCGACCGGGTGTTCACCGCCGCGGCGGCCGTCGAGTACGGGCTCGCGGACACCGTGCTGGCACCGCGGACCTGAACCCACCTCCGGCTGCGCGACGAGCGCGGCCCGGCCGGGTGCCGCGTGTTCCGGGAATGCCCGAACCCGGGGCACGCGGTCCGGGTGGATACCCGGGCCGCGCGGCGTGGGGTGGCTCAGGCCGCGCGCAGCATCGGCGACCGCGCGCCGGTGGGTCGTGGGGCAGGGGCCACCACGGGCCGCCGGCGGGTACGGAGTTCGTCGGCGACCTGCCGGGTGAGTTCGAACAGGGAGGTGCCGAGAGCCCCGGCCAGCGCGGCGATCATCTCGCTGGACGGTTCCTTGCGGCCGCGTTCGACCTCCGACAGGTACTGCGGTGAGATTCCGGCGCGCTCGGCGGTCTCGGCCAGGGTTTCGCGCTGGTCGCCGCGCAGGGCGCGTAGTCGTTCGCCGAGGAGTTCCCGCCAGAGCGGCTCGGGCGGTGTCACCGGCTGCCGGTGCGGACCGTCGGTCTTGCCGCCCGGGATCGCCTGGAGTCTGCGGGACTCGGTCATGGATAGAGCTTAGATTCCGTCCCGCCGGGGGGATACGAATTACGCTACGGGCGGACAACCGCGTGGGCCGGTATTCGCGAAGGGGAAGCGATGGGGGACAGGCGGTTCGCGCGATTCCGGGCCCATCGCGTCTCTGGACGGACACGGCGCCCGCGCCTCTGGACGGACACGGGGCCCGCGCCTCTCGAGGGACGCGGGCCCCGGCCGTCAGCTGCTGCCGAACAGGCCGCGCAGCATATGCCGGTACCACTTCGCCGGATCGTCCCGGCCGTGGTCCCGGTGCCGGTCGTGGTTCCAGTGGTCGTCCCGGTCCCAGTGCCGGTCGCGATCACGATGCCGGTCCCTGTCGCGGTCGTGGTGCCGGTCCCGGTCGGCCTGGGTGTAGCCGGGAGCCGGAGCCTCCGGTCCGGCGGCGGCGGGTGCGGCGAGCGCTGCCAACGGCAGCAGGGTGATCGCACCCGCGACCGCCGTGCGGGCCGCGGCCCGGCGGATCGCGGGTACTGATGTCGTGCGGAACACGTCGAATCCTCTCGTACTGCCCCGGCGCGGCGGCGAAATCCGCGTCGGGGGCGATAGGAATTCACCATCGCGCATTCGAGTGTGAAATGTCACCGTCACGGAAGGATCTCGTGTGGAATCATCCTCGAGTACTAAGGGATCGCCCCGGGATGCCCCCCGTGTGGGCGGGGAGCCGCCCGGACCGGCGGTGGCGGTCACACCCGGTACGGGGTCATATCCCGTGGTCGGCGGGGGCGTTCTGTCTCACAATCGAGACTTCCCGAGGTGGAGGAACTTTCTGGAACGTGGCATCGTTGTCAGAGAGATCAGGTGGATCGACCGAGATCCGTCTGGCTCGCAACAGAAAGTATGAAGTAAGTATCATGGCTCAAGGCAGCGTGAAGTGGTTCAACAGCGAGAAGGGCTTCGGCTTCATCGCGCAAGACGGGGGCGGACCTGACGTCTTCGTGCATTACTCGGCAGTATCCGGCAGCGGTTTCCGTACCCTCGAAGAGGGTCAGCGGGTGGAGTTCGAGATCGGGCAGGGCCAGAAGGGTCCTCAGGCTCAGGACGTCCGCGCCATCTGAGTGGTGTGACGAAGTAGCGGGGCCCTGTACCGGAAGGTACGGGGCCCCGCCTCGTATCCGGGGGATTTTCCGAAAAACGCGTGGGAAGTTGTTCTCGATCAGCGCATATCCATATGTGTCATGTCCCCTCGAATATGCCGTCGGTGGGTCGATCATAGAATTTCCTGATAATCGGGTGCGGGATCATGTGATCCCGTTCCGGGCACTTCGTGGCCTGCCGAAACTGCTCTGCACCGGACAGGTTCCGGTCATATTTACGGTGTATGCCCTGGTGGAGCCGGTGTCGATTACTGAATCAGGCATATCTCGATACTATTACGTGTGACTCGAGGCACTTATCCGGCGAATTTGCTAATGCCTGATCCGCGGGGGTCGATGTATCGCGTGACAGTCGATTTCGGCTGGTACGTATCGGAAAGGAAAAACCATGATCCCCGTTATCATCGACACCGGTTCCGCCGCCGTCAGCGGTCTTTTCGAGACCCTGTGGACCCTGCTCTTCGGCTGAGCCACGGTATGAATGCCCCGGTCTCCGACTGCGCTGGAGACCGGGGCATTCGTGATTCCGGCCACCCGGCGCCGCGGTCGGCGCAGGTGGCGGGATATGTGACGGCGGCCGACCACGAGGGGGAGGGTCAACGCCGGGATCGGGCCGAACTAAGCTTGGCCGCGTCAACCGGCTGTCCCCCGTCACCCAGGAGTAACCCACTGTGAGCCAAGCAGGCCGTCCTGTAGTTCTGATCGCCGACAAGCTCGCCCAGTCGACCGTCGATGCGCTCGGTGACGGTGTCGAGGTCCGCTGGGTCGACGGCCCGGATCGGCCGGCCCTGCTGGCCGCGGTACCGGAGGCCGACGCGATCCTGGTGCGCTCGGCGACCACCGTCGATGCCGAAGTACTCGAGGCCGGCAAGAACCTGAAGATCGTGGCCCGGGCCGGGGTCGGCCTGGACAACGTCGATGTCCCCGCCGCCACCGAACGTGGCGTCATGGTGGTGAACGCGCCCACCTCCAATATCCACACCGCCGCCGAGCACGCCGTCACTCTCATGCTCAGTGCGGCCCGCCAGATCCCCGCCGCCGACGCGACCCTGCGTGAGCGCACCTGGAAGCGCAGCAGCTTCAACGGCGTGGAGATCTTCGGCAAAACCGTCGGCGTGATCGGCCTCGGCCGGATCGGGCAGCTGTTCGCGGCCCGCCTGGCGGCCTTCGAAACCAAGATCGTCGCCTACGACCCCTACGTCTCGCCGGCGCGCGCCGCCCAGCTCGGTATCGAACTGCTGAGCCTGGACGAGGTGCTCGAACGCGCCGACCTCATCTCGATCCACCTGCCGAAGACCCCGGAGACCAAGGGCCTGCTCGGCACGGAAGCGATCGCCAAGACCAAGCCGGGCGTCATCATCGTCAACGCCGCGCGCGGCGGTCTGGTGGACGAGGCCGCGCTGGCCGACGCCATCCGGTCCGGGCATGTGCGGGCCGCCGGTATCGACGTCTACGCGACCGAGCCGTGCACCGACAGCCCGCTGTTCGAGCTGCCGCAGGTCGTGGTGACCCCGCATCTGGGCGCTTCCACCACCGAGGCGCAGGACCGGGCCGGTACCGATGTCGCCAAATCCGTCCTGCTGGCGCTGGCCGGTGAGTTCGTGCCG
This sequence comes from Nocardia sp. NPDC024068, assembly GCF_040638875.1. NCBI lineage: Bacteria > Bacillati > Actinomycetota > Actinomycetes > Mycobacteriales > Nocardiaceae > Nocardia > Nocardia sp. NPDC024068. The sequence continues at coordinate 71,315 of NZ_JBEZYU010000012.1, forward strand.
GGCGCGGTCAACGTGACCGGCGGCGTGGTCGGTGACGAGGTCGCCCCCTGGCTGGATCTGGTCCGCAAACAGGGCGCGCTGCTGGGGGCGCTGGCCGACGAACTGCCGGTGAGCCTCGAGGTGCAGGTGCGTGGCGAACTGGCCTCCTCCCAGGTCGAGGTGCTGCAGCTGGCCGCGTTGCGCGGTGTCTTCTCCGCTCATGTCGACGACCAGGTCACCTTCGTCAACGCCCCCGCGCTGGCCCAGGACCGGGGTATCAGTGCCGAGGTCACCACGGTGACCGAGAGCCCGAGCCACCGCAGCCTGGTGGATCTGCGGGCGGTGTTCGGCGACGGCCGCACCCTCAATGTCGCCGGTACCCTGACCGAACCGCGGCAGGTCGAGAAGATCGTCAACATCAACGGCCGCAACTACGATATGCGCGCCGAGGGCATCAACCTGGCCGTTCTCAACTACGACGACCGGCCGGGCGCGCTGGGCAAGGTCGGCACCGCGCTGGGCGCCGCCGAGATCGATATCCTCGCCGCGCAGCTCACCCAGGACGCCAACAAGGAAGGCGCCACCGTGGTGCTGCGCGTCAACAAGGAGGTGCCCGAAGCGGTGCGCTCCGAGATCGCCGATGCGGTGGGCGCCGCCAAGGTCGCGCTGGTCGACCTGTTCTGAGGTAGCCGAGCGCGGTGCCTGCCCAGGGCCGGGGCACCGCCGAGGCAGCCGCGGGTGGGTCCGGGCGCGGCCCGGCCCACCCGGCATCGAACCGTCCGCGCGGGCCGGTCCGGCCCGATGCCGTGTCCGGCCCTGGCCCGATGGCCGCGTTCGCCCTGTTCGCGGCCGGTCGTACAGAGAAAGCGTGGTTGTCATGAAGCTCGCCGTGATCCCCGGTGACGGTATCGGCCCCGAGGTCATCGCCGAAGCCCTCAAGGTGCTCGACGTGGTGCTGCCGGGTGTCGAACGGACCGAATACGACCTCGGCGCCAAGCGCTACCACGCCACCGGCGAGGTCCTGCCGGATTCGGTGCTGCCCGAACTGAAACAGCACGACGCCATCCTGCTCGGCGCGATCGGCGACCCGTCGGTACCCAGCGGTCTACTCGAACGCGGACTGCTGCTGCGCACCCGGTTCGCCCTGGACCACCATGTGAACCTGCGGCCGTCCAAGCTGTACCCGGGCGTCGGCAGCCCGCTGGCCGGCACCCCCGAAATCGACTTCGTCGTGGTGCGCGAAGGTACCGAGGGCCCGTACACGGGCACCGGCGGCGCGATCCGCGTGGATACCCCGCACGAGGTCGCCACCGAGGTCAGTACCAACACCAGGTTCGGTGTGGAGCGGGTGGTCCGGTACGCCTTCGCCAAGGCGCAGACCCGCCGCAAGCACCTCACCCTGGTGCACAAGACCAATGTGCTGGCCTTCGCCGGTTCGCTGTGGCAGCGGACGGTGGACGTGGTCGGCGCCGAATTCCCGGAGGTCGAGGTCGCCTACCAGCACATCGACGCCGCCACCATCCATATGGTCAACGATCCGGGCCGGTTCGATGTGATCGTCACCGACAACCTGTTCGGCGATATCATCACCGACCTCGCCGCCGCCGTCAGCGGCGGTATCGGCCTGGCGGCCTCCGGCAATATCGATGCCACCGGCACCAACCCCAGCATGTTCGAGCCGGTCCACGGTAGTGCTCCGGATATCGCCGGCCAGTCGAAGGCGGACCCGACCGCGGCGATCCTCTCGGTCTCGCTGCTGCTCGAGCACAAGGGCGAAGCCGAGGCCGCCACCCGCATCCAGGACGCGGTCGCCAAGGACCTGTCCGCCCGCACCGGCACGTCCTCGACCACCCAGGTCGGCGATCGGATCGCCGCCGCCGTCTGACCGCGCGGCAGTCGGGTTCGGCGGCGATGATCTGGCGCCGAACCCGATATCATCGGGACTATCCGAGCGGTATCCCCCGAGGGGCGGGTCCGAGTACTGGGAGGCAGCATGACCGCGTGGCACGCCACCGGTGATACCGGTTTCGGCCCGTATACGGTTCTGGATCTGTATGACCTGCCGGACGACGGCAAGGGCTTCGAACTCGAGGACGGGTGGCTGGTCGAGGTGGCAGCGGGGGCTCGGCACAACTGGATCGCACGGACACTGGCCCGGAAAATAGAAGCGGCGCTCGACGGTGCGGGAGTGATCGTCTGCGACGGCGGGGAGTGGGAGGTCAGTACACCGGCAGGCGTACGCAAGCCGGATATCGCACTGGTGCCGTACTCCGTAGCGCGATCTGTCATCGCCGAGGGATCCCCGAAGCTGATTCCCGGGATCGACCTGCTACTGGTGGTGGAAGTCGTATCACCGGGCAGCGGAAGTGAGCGAACCGACAGGGTCCGAAAAGTGCGAGAGTACGCCGGGTTGGGTGTTCCGCAGTACTGGATCGTCGAGCATCAACCGGGTCTCCGAATCCGCCGCGGGATCCTCGACGGGGGCACTTACCGATGGGAACCCGAAGTCGCTGCAGGGCAGCAGTTCACCGCTGAGATCGAGGCGGACAGCACGATCTCGGTGGCGTTCGATCCCGCAGTACTCATCGATATCTGACGATCACCGGTTCCGGGCAGTCGCTGCAGCGCACTGCCGAAAGCACTCCATCCGCCCCGTGCGGTCGGCTCACACCGGCCATCGGCGGCGGGTTGGCACGGGGTCCGGGCGGCATCGCCCGGACCCCGTCGCTCACTCCAGGGGTTTTTCCGAATCCACCGGGACCAGGGGGATCGCCGCGGCCGCCAGGGCCGCCGCGGCGAGGTAGGCGGCGGGGAAGCCGGTCGCGGTGATCAGCGCGCCGAACACCGGAGGAACCGCCGCGATCGCCAGATTCTGGCCGGTGTTCTGGATGCCCAGGCCGCGACCGCTCCAGAACGGCCCGGCCCGCTCGGCGATGGCGGTGAACGCCAGCCCGTTGTCGGAGACCGTCACCACCGACGCGATCACCAGGAGTGGGACGGCCGCCCACCACCAGTGCGTCCAGGCGGTCAGGGCCAGCAGGAACATGGTGGTCACCGCAGCGATGGCGACCTGGCGCAGCGGGCCCATCCGGCTCCCGACCCGGTCCGACCAGGCGCCTGCGCCGATCCGGCCCAGCGCGCCCAGGATCTGGGTGCCGGTCACCAGCGCGCCGGAGGCCGCCAGCGACCAGCCCAGGTCGCGGTGCAGCCAGAGCAGAGCGAAGGTCCACACGGTGCCCTGCGGAACCACCAGCAGGATGGATACGCCGTGGATCCGCCACAGCGTCCCACTGCCGCGATAGGGATTGGCGCCGACCGCTTCGGCACGCGGCGGCCGAGGCGGGTCGATGATGCCGATCAGGCAGCCGATGGCGGCGACTCCCGCGAGCACCGCGGGTACCGCGATCGCCGGCGCGACGCCGAAACCGTCGGCCACCAGCGGAATGGTCATGGCACCGATACCGACACCCAGTGGCTGCCCGGTCTGTCGGATACCCATGGCCAGCCCGCGGCGGTCGGGCGGGAACCAGCCGACGATCACCCGCCCGCTGGCGCCGTTGGTACTGGCCGCGCCCATCCCGCCGAGGAACAGCAGCACTCCGAGCAGGGGGTAGCTGGTGGTGAAGGCCGCCGCGCCGCCCGCGACGCACATGATCGCCGGGCCCGCGACCAGCGCCAGGCGTTCACCGAGCCGGTCGACGAGGTAACCCCAGGCGATGAGGGTGCAGCACAGTCCGACGGTGGGCATGGCCACCAGCAGCCCGGCCGTGGGTAGCGGCATACCGCCCGCGGTGAGCGCGGGCAACAGGAACGGGACGCCGTGCACGAAGATCGCGCTCGAGGTCTGCGCGAATACGCCGAGGCCCAGCATGAGCCAGCGATGAATCGGGGACACCGTGGGTTTTCCGGGCGCTGTGGCCGGTGAGCTGTACGCCATCGTTCCTCGTCTCAGCCTGATATCTCAATATATGAGAAGCAAGTCTCATTCTATGAACTAACGTGCCTACCGTACACCTCTGGAACCACCGCACTCCACACGGTGTAGCGGTTCTCACCGCCCGGCCACGCCCACCTGTCGGGCACATTCGGGCTGGTGGAACCGGCTGGATAGACTCCGACCATGCGTCTAGGTCGAGTAGCCAGCCCCGACGGGGTCGCGTTCGTCGCCATCGAGGGCGAGACCGCCAAGGAAATAGCCGAGCATCCGTTCGGTACGCCGACGTTCACCGGCCGCAGCTGGCCGCTGGCCGATATCCGGCTGCTCGCCCCCATCCTGGCGAGCAAGGTGATCTGCGTGGGTAAGAACTACGCGGCCCATGCCGCGGAAATGGGCGGCGAGGCACCGGAGGATCCGGTGATCTTCATGAAGCCGAGTACCTCCATCGTCGGCCCGAACGTCCCTATCGTCATGCCGCCCAGCTCCTCCCGGGTCGACTACGAGGGCGAACTGGCAGTCGTCATCGGCCGGCCCTGTAAAGATGTACCCGCCGCGCGCGCCAAGGACGTCATCCTCGGATACACCGTCGCCAACGATGTCACCGCCCGCGATCAGCAGGCGCAGGACGGTCAGTGGACCCGGGCCAAGGGTTACGACACCTTCTGCCCGCTCGGCCCCTGGATCGAAACCGATTTCGACCCGGCCGACCGCGAGATCACCACCGAACTCGACGGCGAGATCCGCCAGCGCAGCACCACATCGCTACTGCTGCACGATATTCCGGAAATTATCGAATGGGTCACCCGAGTGATGACGCTACTGCCCGGCGACGTGATCCTCACCGGAACCCCCGAAGGTGTCGGACCGATGAAAGACGGACAGACCGTATCGGTAACCGTCGCCGGAATCGGAACCCTCACCAATCCTGTTGCCGCAAAACGCTGAACGAAAGAGAGACATGACAAACGTACGGGTCCGTTTCTGCCCGTCGCCGACCGGAACGCCGCATGTCGGACTCATCCGGACGGCGCTGTTCAACTGGGCCCATGCCCGGCATCACGGCGGCACCTTCGTCTTCCGAATCGAAGACACCGATGCCGCAAGGGATTCCGAAGAATCCTATTCGGCGCTACTGGACGCATTGCGATGGCTCGGCCTCGAATGGGACGAGGGACCGGAAATCGGCGGGCCCTACGCGCCGTATAGGCAGTCGCAGCGGCGCGAAATCCACAGCGAGGTGGTGCAAAAACTCCTCGACGCCGGCGAAGCCTACGAATCCTTTTCCACGCCGGCCGAAGTCGAAGAACGCCACCGGGCCGCCGGACGGGACCCGAAACTCGGCTACGATAATTTCGATCGTGATCTCACACCCGAGCGGATCGCCGAGTACAAGGCCGCCGGTCGTGGCCCCGTCGTACGCCTCCGGATGCCCGATACCGATATCACCTGGCACGATCTGGTGCGCGGGGAAACCACCTTCAAGGCCGGCACGGTCCCGGACTACGCGCTCACCCGTGGCACCGGCGACCCGCTGTACACGCTGGTGAACCCGGTCGACGACGCCACCATGCGGATCACCCACGTACTGCGCGGCGAAGATCTGCTGTCCTCCACCCCGCGCCAGATCGCCCTGTATCAGGCATTGCAGCGGATCGGCGTCACGGATTTCACCCCCGAATTCGGCCACCTGCCGTTCGTGATGGGGCAGGGAAACAAGAAGCTCTCCAAACGTGACCCCGAGGCCGATCTGTTCCTGCATCGTGAACGCGGATTCATCCCCGAGGGTTTGCTGAACTACCTCGCGTTGCTCGGCTGGAGCATCGCCGACGACCACGATGTGTTCTCGATGACCGAGATGATCGCGGCCTTCGACGTATCGAAAGTGAATTCGAATCCGGCCCGATTCGACCAGAAGAAGGCCGACGCGATCAACGCCGAGCATATCCGTATGCTGGATCCGGCTGATTTCGCTGGACGGTTGCGAGAATTCTTTGCCCACCGCGGATATATCGATGGAGAAACCGGCGTAAAGGTCGACGAAAAAGTATTCGCGGCCGCCGCGGATCTGGTCCAGACCCGTATTGTCGTACTCGACGACGCGTGGGGACTTCTGCGATTCCTGTTCGCCCCGGCCGACGGGTTCGCCATCGATCCGGCCGCCGGAAAGAAGAATTTGGGGCCGGACGCCGTTCCGGTTCTGGACGCCGCTGTTTCCGCGCTCGAACCATTGACAGTATGGTCCACCGCCGAGATCGAGAACGCGCTCAAAACGGCGCTCATCGACCGTATGGAATTGAAGCCGAGAAAAGCGTTCGCGCCGGTGCGGGTCGCGGCCACCGGATCGCATATCAGCCCGCCGCTCTACGAATCCCTGGAACTGCTCGGCCGCGAGGAGACCATGCGGCGGCTGCGCGCCGGCCGCGACTGGGTCGCGCCGGTCGAATGACCACGCGCCGGGCGGTCGCTACGGCCGCCCGGCGCCGGTCCCGGCAGGGACTCCCGGGTGGGATCCGTGGTCGGCAGTGGCGCAACTCGACCGATCCGCACCGCGCTTCGCCCATTTGACCAGGCGATTTGTAGTTTCCCCCGAGCAGTTTGGTACTCTCTTTCTCGGCCGGAACGACGGTGCCACCGCAGCCAGCGGTGCAGCCGAAAGCCCTGGTCATTGGGGTATGGTGTAATTGGCAACACAGCTGATTCTGGTTCAGCCATTCTAGGTTCGAGTCCTGGTACCCCAGCGGAAATCGCTCTCAGCTTCATCGTCCAGATGCGGTGTACAACGATTATCCAGGCGATTTGGTCGCCGCCGCCCGGTCGGTTACGCTGATCGAGCTTCGGATCGAGAGATCCACGATCCACTCCAGCCAGGAGTTGATCACAAGTCCTGGCCCCGTCGTCTAGCGGCCTAGGACGCCGCCCTCTCAAGGCGGTAGCGCGGGTTCAAATCCCGTCGGGGCTACTCAGCTGACAGGCTCATGCTCATGGAGAGCATGAGCCTTTGCTGATTCGTGGTGTTTTGCGGGGGTTCAACCCCCGCACCCCGACCAGGGGGCTCGGCGCCCCCTGGACCCCCCTCTGCGGAGTGCTGGCAGTCCGGATGTTCGCCGGGGCTGCGCCCCTGGGCCCTTCGCGGTTGCCGGCATTCGGGAATGCCGGGGTTGCGTCGTTTCGCCACGCCGGATGGGCGACGCGCGGACTTCCTGCGATGACATTCGCGAACCCACTAGGGGGCGTCGACGAGGTTGGTACGGCGAAGGTCTTTCGGTGTGTCGTCGCGGTGGATGTTGTCCTGATCCAGTGGACGGTATGCCGGTGTCTCGTCTCCCGAAGCCTGCACCCGAACCGGGCTTCGGTAGCCGTAGCGGCAAGGCCCGCCGCCGTGGCCCAGCCGGTACCGAAGGTGGCGGTGACCTCGCGGATAGATTCCTGTTCCCTCGTGCCGAGTTCAGCGAGGCCCTGAAAGGTTTCGGCCCGTCCCTGCTTTCCGCCCTCGAAGCGAAGCGGCGCAGCCGCCAGTCTCGAGGGCGGAAAGCAGGGACCCCAGGGGGCCGAAACCCCGCGCGCGTCAGCGCGCCAAATATGCAGCCGTGGAACCGCCCAGGGGCATGGCGGGTAGGCCCAGTTTGCGGTGGTCCCAGCTGCGGATGCGGTCGGGGACCACGCGGACCGCGACGCGTTTGTGCAGCATGCCCTCGACGTATTCACGCATATCGTCGGTGTAGGGGCCGGTGTAGCGTTCCCAGACGCTGACGCCGACGGCGAACAGTTTCTCGGGGTCGTCGATGATTTCGGCGCGGCCCTCGAGGGCGACGCCGCGCAGGGTGTCGTAGGTGTCGCCGGCCTCGACCATGCAGGTGATGGTGGGGTCGCGGCGCAGGTTGACGGCCTTCTGGGATTTGCCCTTCGTCTCGAACCAGAGTTCGGGGATGGCGCCGGGGTTGTCCGGATCGGCGATCAGCGCGTACCACATGGCGGTCAGATGCGGTTTTCCGTTCGCACCGAGCGAGGCCAGGGTGGCGACGCGGCTGCGGCTGAGGAAATCGGCGATCTCGGTGTCGGTCATCACGATCTGTGACCGTTGGTTCACTCCCATGGGGTCACCATAAGTGACGGCGCCCGCCCGCCGCTCCGGGTCGTCGATGCAGGGTTCTCGCGGAGCCCGCGGCGCGCGGCATTCTCGGATCCGCCGCTGCGGGCGTCCGAGAGTCGCCGACGTGGGCGTCCGAGAGTCGCCGACGTGGGCGTCCGAGAGTCGCCGACGCGGGGCGTCCGAGAGGCTCCGCTGCGGGGCATCCTCACAGTCGTCGGTGCAGGGCGTCGGCGGCCGCGACGAGGTCGGCGGCCCAGCGGGCGCCCGGTCGGCGGCCCATTCGATCGATGGGTCCTGAGACCGAGATCGCGGCGACCACGGCGCCCTGCTGGTCGCGGACCGGGGCGGACACACTGGCGACCCCCGCCGCGCGTTCGCCCGCGCTCTGCGCCCAACCGCGTTTGCGCACTTCGGCGAGGGTGCGGTCGGTGTACGCCGCGTCGGCGAGTATTGCGCGCTGGAGATCGGAATCCCCCCATGCCACCAGTACCTTGGCGGCCGAACCGGCGGTCAGTGGTAGGCGGGAGCCGATGGGGACGGTGTCGCGTAACCCGGCGGGCGGTTCGAGGGCGGCGACGCAGACCCGCTCCTTACCCTCGCGGCAGTACAGCTGCACACTTTCCCCGGTGATCTCACGCAGCCGCGGCAGTATGGCGGTGGCGGCCTCGAGCAGGGGATCGGCGGCGCCGGCCGCGAGTTCGGCGAGTGCGGGCCCGGGCCGCCAGGCCCCGGATCCGTCCCGGGCCAGCAGCCGGTGTGTTTCCAGTCCCACGGCCAGCCGGTGCGCGGTGGCGCGCGGCAATCCGGTGCGCTCGCAGAGCTCGTTGAGACCGCAGGGCCGTTCGGCGACCGCGTATAACACTGCCACCGCTTTGTCCAGGACGCCGATACCGCTATGCTGTCTCATACAACGATATTAGCGTTCCGCATTCTGAGATGCTATTCCAAACAGCCCAGGTGACGTCCTGGAGTGCGGGCGCCTGATTCCAGCTATTGCGTATCCGTGTGGGGTCTCCCCCGGAGCGGATGCCGGGCCCGAAAGGTGATCGCACAATGCCACGTACGCTGGCCGAGAAGGTATGGGAAGAGCATGTCGTCTTTCGCGGTGAAGGCGAGGGCGAGGGTCGCGAACCCGATCTGATCTACATCGATCTGCATCTGGTGCACGAGGTCACCAGCCCGCAGGCGTTCGACGGCCTGCGCGCGGCCGGCCGGCCGGTGCGCCGGCCCGATCTCACCATCGCGACCGAGGACCACAACGTCCCCACGATCGATATCGACAAACCGATCGCGGACCCGATTTCGCGGACCCAGGTGGAAACGCTGCGCCGTAACTGCGCGGAATTCGGTATCCGGCTGCATCCGATGGGCGATCTCGAACAGGGCATCGTGCACGTGGTGGGACCGCAGCTGGGGCTGACCCAGCCGGGAACCACCGTGGTGTGCGGGGACAGCCACACCTCCACCCACGGCGCGTTCGGCGCGCTGGCCATGGGAATCGGCACGAGCGAGGTCGAGCATGTGCTGGCCACTCAAACGTTGTCGCTGCGGCCGTTCAAGACGATGGCGATCACCGTGGACGGTGCGCTGCCGCCCGGCGTGACCAGTAAAGACCTCATTCTGGCGGTGATCGCCGAAATTGGTACCGGCGGCGGCCAGGGATATGTCCTCGAGTATCGCGGTGAGGCCATTCGCAATATGTCGATGGAAGCGCGGATGACGATCTGCAATATGTCCATCGAAGCGGGCGCCCGGGCCGGAATGATTGCGCCGGACCAAACCACCTACGAGTTCCTGAAAGGCCGCCCGCACGCCCCGCAGGGCGCCGAGTGGGATGCCGCGGTGGCGGCGTGGGACGCGCTGAAGACCGATGAGGGTGCCGTTTTCGACCGGGAAGTGCATATCGATGCGAGCGCACTGACGCCGTTCGTCACCTGGGGTACCAACCCGGGCCAGGGTCTGCCGCTGGGGGCGAATATCCCGGATCCGGCGCAGATCGCCGACGAAAACGCCCGCGACTCCGCGGAGAAGGCCCTGCGCTACATGGACCTGACCCCGGGTATGCCGCTGCGGGACGTCGTGGTGGACACGGTGTTCGTCGGATCCTGCACCAACGGCCGGATCGAGGATCTGCGGGCCGTGGCCGGGGTCCTGAAGGGCCGCAAGGTCGCCGACGGGGTCCGGATGCTGGTGGTACCGGGGTCGATGCGGGTGCGCGCGCAGGCGGAGGAGGAGGGTCTGGGCGAGATCTTCACCGCCGCCGGGGCCGAATGGCGGCAGGCCGGATGCTCGATGTGCCTGGGGATGAACCCGGATCAGCTCGAGCCGGGCCAGCGGTGCGCGTCCACCTCGAATCGCAATTTCGAGGGCCGGCAGGGCAAAGGTGGCCGTACCCATCTGGTATCGCCGCTCGTGGCCGCCGCGACCGCTGTCCGGGGCACGCTCTCGGCGCCCGCCGATCTCAACTGAGCCCCCGGTCGCATTCCGAAACGTACTTATAGCCGAAACAGGAGAAATACGATGGAAGCCTTCAGTGTGCACAAGGGGATCGGCGTCCCGTTGCGCCGGTCCAATGTCGACACCGACCAGATCATCCCCGCCGTCTATCTGAAGCGCGTCACTCGAACGGGATTCGAAGACGGCCTGTTCGCGGCCTGGCGCGGGGACGAGGACTTCATTCTGAACACGGAGCCGTACAAGCACGGCACAGTGCTGGTGGCGGGACCGGATTTCGGTACCGGATCATCGCGTGAGCACGCTGTCTGGGCGCTCATGGACTATGGCTTTCGGGTAGTTATCTCTTCACGTTTCGCCGACATCTTCCGCGGTAATGCGGGCAAGGGCGGTCTGGTGGCCGCGCGAATGTCACAGAATGATGTCGAATTGCTCTGGAAGTTGCTCGAGGAACAACCCGGACTGGAATTGGTTGTGGACCTCGCCGCGCGCACGGTGACGGCAGGAACCATCGTGTTGCCGTTCGATATTGACGACTACACCAGGTGGCGCCTCCTGGAGGGTTTGGACGACATCGGCCTGACGCTGCGACGTAGTGATGTGATCGCCGAGTTCGAAAAGGCAAGGCCAGGTTGGAAACCAAAGACCCTGCCGGAACCTATTTCGCAGGCGTAATGTTCTCGGCCTCTTAGAGGCCGCTCAGATGTCGTGGTAGCTGGGCGTGTGCTAGACCACATGAATTTTGGCGTGGCACATAGACTCTTGCCCAATGTGGGTTTACCGTGGTACCTAGTCGGTCCGACGACGGGCCATTAGTCTGCGGAGGATTCAATGAACAAGGCGGAACTGATCGACGTTCTGACCGAAAAGTTGGGTACTGACAGGCGCACGGCCACCGCGGCAGTCGAGCATGTGGTCGATACGATCGTGCGTGCGGTACACAAAGGGCAGAGCGTCACCATCACCGGATTCGGTGTGTTCGAACAGCGTAAGAGGGCTGCCCGGGTGGCGCGGAATCCGCGTACCGGGGAAACCGTCAAGGTGAAGCCCACTTCGGTGCCGGCGTTCCGGCCCGGCGCTCAGTTCAAGGCGGTAATCGCGGGTAAACAGAAGCTCGCGGCGACCGGACCCGCGGTGAAACGCGGTGTCAATGCTCCTGTGGCGGCCAAGAAATCCACAGCGAAGAAGACAACGGCAAAGAAAACCACTGCCAAGAAGACCGCCACCAAGGCCCCCGCCAAATCGACGGCCCGTAAGACGGCCACGAAGGCACCGGCCAAGAGCACCGCCGCGAAGAAGGCGGCGACCAAGAAGGCCACGGCCAAGAAGACCACGGCCAAGAAGGTCACCGCCAAGGCCACGGCGAAGAAAACCGCCGCCAAGGCCACCGCCAAGAAGACCACGGCGGCCAAGAAGGCCACGACCGCGAAGCGGACCCCGGCCAAGAAGACCGCGAAAAGGGCTCGCTGACCCGCGAGCCGGAGCCACCGAAGGCTTTCCGACCAGCGCACGGTGCTGGTCGCCGGGTGGGTCGGGCCTCATCTGGGCCCGGCGGCACACGACAACCGACAACCGAAACGCCGGACGGACAAGCCCCCGGGCGATCCCCGGGGGCGTGACCGTGTCTTCTGGGCCCTACGGGCCCACTACACCCGCCCTGCCCAGGGGTTCTCCGCTACAGAGCCACCGCGGGCGCGGTATCGACCGAGAGCGATCGGTCCAGATGGTCGGCCGCCACGAGGCGTTCGCCCGCGAACGACAGCACCCATACCGAACCCTTCCGGGTTCGCGCGGGTGACAGGCGCATCCCATCGCGCTCGGCCCACCAGCGGACCAGATCCGGAATGGCATCGCCCTGGCTGCAGAATACGGGCACATTCCGGGCCGTCAGCGCCAGCGACCGGATCCGCTCACGCGCTTTCTCGGTGTCCCCGGCGTAGCCGATATCGCCCAGTAGCGGTTCCACCGCCACTTTCACCCCGAGGTCCTCGGCCAGGGGGGTCACCGTCTGCACACAGCGCAGCGGTTCGGCGGAGAAGACCTCCCCGACGCCGAAGGCCTGCAGATTCGGGACCAGCGCCAGAGCCTGCTGGTACCCGGCCAACTCGAGTGGGCGTTGCTCGTCGGGGCCTTTGAAACGGTCGCGGCGGCCCGCTTTCGCATGCCGGACCACCAGCGCGGTCCGGGTATCGGGCGGTAGCCGGGTGAAAGCCCGCACGATCTGACGATCCATCGGATACGACAGCGCCGACATCACCGTATCCAGCGGACACCAGGTGAGTGCGTCGACTTCGTTGTTGGCGGTGAATTCCCCGCTCAGGACTTCCGCGGCCCAGTAGTCGACCCGTTTCATCTTGCGGTGACCGGTGATCGGATAGGTGACCTTGCCCAGATAGCGACCCAGCCGCGGCCGCAATCCGGTTTCCTCCTCGGTTTCGCGGGCGGCGGCGAGCACCGGTGTCTCACCGGGATCGAGCTTTCCCTTCGGCAGCGACCAATCCTGGTATTTGGGCCGCCGGATCACGGCGATATCGATACCGCCGGAGGAGAGCAGCGAATGCCGCCACAGCACAGTGCCGGCCGCGTAGATATTGGGGCCGGTGCGCGGATCGGGATACGACGGTGGTGTATGCCCGCGGTTCACTGCTGATCCGGGCGGCGCAGGCGCATCAGCGCGACCTGGTGGTCGCGGACCTCGATACCGTTGCCGTCGGGGCCGGTGCCCGCCTGATCGGGACTGGATCTCCAATTGCCGTCGGGGTCCAGGACCCAGCAGCGGGTCATCGGATGCAGCGCGGATTCGAATATCGAATCCAGCCGCTCGCACAGCTTCGGATCCTTCACCTGGGCCATCACCTCGACACGGCGATCCAGATTGCGGTGCATCATATCGGCGCTGCCGATCCAGAACTCGTCCTGAGCCCGGAAGTTCAGGATGCGGGAATGCTCGAGCACCCGGCCGAGGATGGAACGCACCTCGATGTTCTCGCTCATACCCTCCACGCCCGCGCGCAGCCCGCAGATACTGCGCACCACAATGCGCACCGGTACGCCCGCCTGGGACGCGCGGTAGAGGGCGTCGATCACCTGTTCGTCGACGAGCGCGTTGGCCTTCAACCGGATCCCGGCCTCCGCGCCGGAGCGGGCCAGCTCGATCTCCTTGTCGATCCGGGAGATGATCCCGGCCCGGATTCCGTGCGGGGCGACGAGGATATTGCGGTAGTCGGACTTACGGGAATAGCCGGTGAGCGAATTGAACAGATCGGTGAGATCCGCACCGATCTCCGGTGCGGCGGTGAGCAGGCCGACGTCCTCGTAGAGCCGAGCGGTTTTCGGGTTGTAGTTGCCGGTGCCGATATGGCAGTACCGGCGGATGGTCGAACCCTCCCGGCGCACCACCAGACAGGTCTTGCAGTGCGTTTTCAGCCCGACGAGACCGTAGACCACGTGCACGCCCGCCTGTTCCAGGGTGCGTGCCCATTTGATGTTGGCCTGCTCGTCGAATCGGGCCTTGATCTCGACCAGTGCCACCACCTGTTTACCGGCCTCGGCCGCATCGATGAGCGCGTTCACGATCGGCGAATCACCGGAGGTCCGGTACAGGGTCTGTTTGATGGCCAGCACCTGGGGATCGGCCGCGGCCTGTTCGATGAACCGCTGCACGCTGGTGGAGAACGAATCGTAGGGGTGGTGCACCAGTACATCGCCCTCGCGCAGCGCCGCGAACACATTGCGCGGTGTCTCCCGCTCGCCGAACGCCGGCGGGGTGGCCGGGACGTAGGGGGCGTCCTTCAGATTCGGGCGGTCCACACCGTAGACCTGCCACAGGCACGACAGGTCGAGCAGCCCGGGCACCTGGATGACATCGCCCGGATCCACCTCGAGCTCGCGCAGCAGCAGGTCGAGCATATGCTCGGTCATATCGTCGGAGACCTCGAGCCGCACCGGCGAACCGAAGCGGCGGCGGGCCAGTTCGCGTTCGAGAGCCTGCAGCAGATCCTCGTCGCGATCCTCGTCGACCTCGAAATCGGCGTTACGGGTGATCCGGAACGAATGGTGCTCCACCACCGTCATCCCGGGGAACAGCTGATCCAGATGCGCCGCGATCAGCGCTTCCATCGGCAGGAAGGCCGCGATCGAGCCGCCGTTGCCGGAGTTCGGACGGCGCACCCGGACGAACCGGTCCACATTGTCGGGCACCTTCACCCGGGCGAAATGCTCGCCGCCGGTGGTCTCGTCCTGGACCGTCACCGCGAGATTCAGGCTCAGGCCGCTGATATACGGGAACGGATGCGCGGGATCCACGGCCAGGGGTGTGAGCACGGGGAAAACCTGGTCCTGGAAATGCGCGGACAGCCGCTGCCGTTCGGCATCGTGCAGTTCGGCCCAGTCGATGATCTCGATGCCCTCGCCGGTGAGCGCGGGCAGGACCTCCTCGAGGAAGACCTCGGCGTGGCGGACGGCGAGATCCTGGGTGCGGGCCGCGATCAGCGCGAGTTGCTCGTTGGGAGTGAGGCCGTCGGCGGAGCGGACCGAAAGGCCGGTTTCGGCGCGGCGTTTGAGCCCGGCCACGCGGACCATATAGAACTCGTCGAGATTCGACGCGAAGATGGCCAGGAATTTCGCGCGCTCCAGCAACGGCAGCGAACTGTCCTCGGCGAGGGCCAGAACACGGGCGTTGAAATCGAGCCAGCTCAATTCCCGGTTGAGGTAGCGATCGGCCGGCAAACGCGGTCCGTCGCCGTCGAAGGGGATCTGGGTGGCGGCCGGAGGTGGAGTGGGTAGCACCTGTTGCTGCTTGAAGATTTCCGTATCGCTCACCCCTACGATCATTCCCTACGAACCGGTGGGTTCGCATATACGCGAGGTGACTGTTATCTCGAGTTCATGCGGTGGCGACTGCCTAGCACACCTGGGTGACCGTCTCCCGAACGTGACGTGGCCAGCCCGGTTCGTCCAACAGGGCGGCGGTATCGCGGCCGGGGCCCAGGGCGAGGACCGCCGCCAGATCCTCGGGGGTGTCGATATCGCGGCGCAGCCCCGGCCAGTGGCCGTGCAGTTCGTGCGCGCCGTCGTCGCGGTGCCGGTGAGCGGAATCACGGCCGAATCGCGGACGTAGCGCGACTCCCGGCGGTGCCAGCAGGGCGGCGGTGCCGGTGCCGGCGTGGTCGGCGACCAGGGCCCGGCTGTGCGCGGGGGCCGCGGCCAGAACGGCGGACAGCTCGGCCGGGCGCAGCGCGGGAAGATCGGCCTGCAGGGCCAGCAATCCGATCTCCCCGTGGCGGGCCCGCAGCGCCGCCGCCGCATCGGCCAGTGCCGTGTTGAGACCGTCCGCGCCGCCCCCGGCGGGCTCCGGGTGAACCTGCGCGCCGAGCGCACGGACCGTATCGGCGACCGCGGCGTCGGGGGTGACCACCGTGATCGAGGCGACGCCCGGGACCGCGCCCGCCGCCCGCACGGTATCGGCCAGCATGGCCAGTACCAGCCTCGACCGCTGTTCGCGGGCCAGCACCCCGGCCAGCCTGCTCTTGGCGCTCTCCAGGGTTTTCACCGCGATGACGGCGTGCACGGTGTGCGGGCACATGGCCCCATCCTGTCATGGCATATTGGGCTGATGACGAGGGCGGCGGTACTGGGTGCGGGATCGTGGGGAACGGCATTCGCGAAGGTGTTGGCGGACGCGGGAACCGAGGTCACCGTCTGGGCCCGCCGGCCCGAGGTCGCCGAGGCGCTGGCGACCGATCATCGCAACCCGTACTACCTGCCGGGAGTGCAGCTCCCGCCCGTTTCCGCCACCGACGACCACACGCGGGCCCTGGACGGCGCCGAGATCGTGGTGCTCGCCGTGCCGTCGCAATCGCTGCGCGCGAACCTGAAACTGTGGTCGCCGGCCATCGGAACCGACGCGACGCTGCTGAGCCTGGCCAAGGGGATCGAAAGCGGCACCCTGCTGCGGATGAGCGAGGTCATCGCCGAAGTCAGTGGGGCGGATCCGAGCCGGATCGCGGTGCTGTCGGGACCCAACCTCGCCAAGGAGATCGCGGCCGGGCAACCGGCGGCCACCGTGGTGGGCTGTCCCGACGCCGCCCGCGCCGTGGCGGTGCAGCAGGCCTGCGTCACCGGCTACTTCCGGCCCTACACCAACACCGATGTGATCGGCTGCGAAATCGGCGGGGCCTGCAAGAACGTCATCGCGCTGGCCTGCGGGATCGCCTCGGGTATGGGGTACGGCGACAACTCGCTGGCCGGTCTGATGACCCGGGGGCTGGCCGAGATCATCCGGCTCGGTGTCGCGCTCGGCGCGGAGCCGGTGACCCTGGCGGGCCTGGCCGGTATCGGCGATCTGATCGCCACCTGCACCTCACCGCTGTCGCGCAACCGCTCGTTCGGGCAGGTGCTCGGCAGCGGGGGATCCATGCAGGCGGCGCAGGAGGCCACGCACGGGCAGGTTGCCGAGGGCGTGAAATCCTGCTCCTCGGTGCGGTCGCTGGCCGCCGCGCACGGGGTGGAAATGCCGCTCACCGAGGCGGTACACGGGGTGTGCCACGAGGGGCTGGCGGTGCAGTCGGCGGTGGAGATGCTGCTGGGGCGCCGGATCAAATCCGAATAGCCCCGCCCGGCGGTGCGCGAGGGTTGCCGGAGGTCGCGGCAGGGTACCGTTCGAACATGGATCGGATCAGGGTTGCCGTGGTTTTCGGCGGGCGCAGTAACGAGCACCGGGTGTCGTGCGTATCGGCCGGAGCTGTGCTGCGCAATCTCGATCCGCAGCGGTACGAGGCGGTGCCGATCGGGATCACCACCGAGGGCACCTGGGTGCTCGCCGGCGGCGATACCGCGGCCCTGGCCCGCCACGACCGGACCCTGCCGTCGGTTACCGGCGGCGGCCCCGAACTGGTGCTGGCCGCCGACCCCAGCCGCCCCGGAACGCTGGTGCCGCTCGACGATCCGCAGGCCACCCTCGAAACCGTCGACCTGGTCTTCCCCGTATTGCACGGAGCCTTCGGCGAGGACGGCACGGTCCAGGGCATGCTGGAGCTGGCGGGCATCCCGTACGTGGGCCCCGGCGTATTGGCGAGCGCGGCCGGTATGGACAAGGAATTCACCAAGAAACTGCTCGCCGCCGACGATCTGCCGGTAGGCGTGCAGGTGGTGCTCCGGCCCGGGACCGCGACCCTGGCGCCGGAGGATCGGCAGCGGCTGGGCCTGCCGGTGTTCGTGAAACCGGCGCGCGGCGGATCGTCCATCGGGATAACCAAGGTCACCGACTGGGCCGATCTGGACGCCGCGCTGGCGACAGCCCGCGATCACGATCCGAAGGTGATCGTGGAGGCGGCGATCATCGGCCGCGAGGTCGAATGCGGGGTGCTGGAGTTCCCGGACGGCCGGGTCGAGGCCAGCGTGCTCGCGGAGATCAAGATGCCCGAGGAACCGGCCGAGGCCGCCGCACAGCAGGGCTCGGGGCCCGCTTTCTACGATTTCGACACCAAGTATCTCGACGATGTCTGCGAATTCGATGTGCCGGCCAAACTGGACGACGACGTCGCCGACGAGGTGCGGGCGATGGCGGTCCGCGCGTTCCGCGCGCTGGACTGCCAGGGGCTGGCCCGGGTGGATTTCTTCGTCACCGCGGCCGGCCCGGTGATCAACGAGATCAACACGATGCCCGGTTTCACGCCGATCTCCATGTACCCCCGGATGTGGGAGCACACCGGAATCACCTACAGCGAACTGCTCACCACGCTGATCGATACGGCGCTGGCGCGGGGTATCGGGCTGCGCTGAGCCGGCCGCGCGCGGTTCCGCCGCGGGCCGGGGTTTCGGTTGCGCGGCGGACCGCCACTGCTCAATTCGGTAGTTCACCCGGGTCGATCGGGCGTGCCGGGAGTTGCGCGGTGATCGTGTCCGATACCGCCTGCAACGGTGTGGGGCCGGATCCGTCGGGAACGGTCAGGGCGATATAGGTTTCGCGGTCCACCGCGAACCAGGTGGCGGTGGCCGCGGCGTCGTCGCGGATCTCGAACCACTGCACTCCGTTGACGATCTGCAGCGCGGAGGCCCGGTTGAATTCCAGCGGCCGGTCGAGTCCGCAACGCAGCACGATGGGTTCGCCGCCGTCGGGGCGCTGCCACGCCATGGTCGCCGGAGGCACCGGTTCGACCAGGCTCGCGCGAGTGAAATCACCCATATCGGCTGGGAGGGCGGGCATCAGTGTGGTGCACGCGGGGCCGTCGGCCGCGGGCGCGGGGACCGGACCCAGTGCCACGGGTTCGGGCTCGGCCGGAGCCCGCAGGACCAGCACCGCGGCGACCACGACGCCCACGAGAAGGGCCACCGGCAACGCCACCGCGGTGGCGATCAACGCGGGGGGATAGGGCGTCCGGCCGGATTCGCCGTTATCGGCATCGCCGGCGCCTTCGGTGTCCCCCGTGGCCCCGGTATCGGCGACGTTCTCCGGTTCCCCGGAGACACCGGTGCTCTCCGGTTCGCGCCGGCCTTCCGGGTTCGGCTGCGGGGCGTCCACCGCGGGCGGCTCGGTCTCCGGCGCATCGGGAACACCGGGGCCCTCGGGTTCGCCGGCGGCCCCCGGATTCGGTGGGTTGTCCTGCACCGATCCGTCGGCTTCCGGGGAATCGGCGTCCCGGTCCGGCGATGTCCCCGGCATCCTCGGCGGTCCTTTCGTCGAACGGACTGCGCGGCATCCCGCTGCCGCGCCTGGTCACCGGGCACAGGGTACCGTCGGTCCGGGGTGGGCCGGCGCAGGGCCGGGGAACGGCGGGCAACCGGTCGCGACAGCAAACGAGGAAGGGCCGCACGATCAGTACAGGACCGACGGTCGGGGAGATGGGTGAATTCGCCCTGATCGCCCGGATCAATCAAGGCCGGACACAGGGTCCGGCGGTCCGGCTCGGCCCGGGTGACGACGCCGCGGTGCTGGCGGCAGCGCGCGGCCACTTTGCGGTGAGCACGGATATGTTGATCGAGGACCGCCATTTCCGGCGGGACTGGTCGAGTCCCGAGGACATCGGCCGCAAGGCGATCGCGCAGAATGCCGCCGATATCTATGCCATGGGAGCGGAACCGACCGGCTATGTCATCGGAGTGGGGATTCCACCCGACACCCCGGCCGAAGCGGTGCTGCGGCTGGCCGACGGATTCTGGGATGAGGCCGCGCGGGCGGGCGGTTCCGTCGCCGGCGGCGATATCGTGCGCAGCCCGCACTGGGTGATCTCGGTGACCGCCTTCGGTGACCCGCTGGATGACGCGTATATCCCCCGGTCCGGTGCGCGGGCGGGCGGCACGGTCGCGATCGCGGGCAGCCCGGGATGGTCCGCGGCGGGGTATGCCGTGCTCACGGCACCGGAGGTCGCCGGGAACGCGGAAACGCAACGGGCGCTGGCCGCGCATCGTGCGCCGCGTCCGCCCTACGATCTGGTGCGGTCCGCGATCCGTGACGGCCGCGCACCCGGGGCGCTCACCGATATCTCCGACGGACTGCTGGCCGATCTGGGACATCTGGCGGATGCGTCGGGCGTCGCGATCGACGTCGATTTCGCCGCACTGGCCGACCCGGCGCTGCGGCGCTGCGCCGACGCGCTGGAAGGCGATGCGCGGCAATGGATCCTGACCGGCGGTGAGGACCATGTGTTCGCCGGTGTCTGGCCGCCCGGGTCGGCGCCGCCGTCCGGCTGGACCGCGATCGGGAGTATCGAGGCCGGTCAGGGCGTTACGGTCGGCGGCGTCCGGTACGAGGGTCCCACCGGGTGGGAAGCGTTCGCGGGGACGGAGTCGGCGAAATCGGACCGGTCACGATAGGTTGTGCGGTCATGGGCACGAAACCACTCGCGGACATCATCGATCCGGGCTGGGCGAAAGCGCTGGATCCGGTGGCCGATCGCATTGCGGCGATGGGCGAATTCCTGCGTGCCGAGAACACCGCGGGTCGCGGGTATCTACCCGCCGGGGACAACGTGCTGCGCGCCTTCCGGTACCCGTTCGAGGGCGTGCGGGTGCTGATCGTCGGCCAGGACCCGTACCCGACCCCCGGGCATCCGATGGGGTTGAGCTTCTCGGTAGCGCCCGATGTTTCGCCGGTACCGCGCAGCCTGGCCAATATCTTCGCCGAATACAGCAAGGATCTCGGTCATCCGACGCCCGCGTGCGGCGATCTGAGCCCCTGGTCCGATCAGGGTGTCCTGATGCTGAACCGGGTGCTGACGGTTTCGCCCGGAAAACCCGCCTCGCATCGCGGCAAAGGCTGGGAGCAGGTCACCGAACAGGCGATCCGGGCGCTGGTCGCGCGCGACGAACCGCTGGTGGCCGTTCTGTGGGGTCGTGACGCGGCCTCGTTGAAACCGGTGCTGGCCGAGGCCGAGGTGCCCTGTATCGAATCCGTGCACCCGTCACCGCTGTCGGCGTCGCGGGGATTCTTCGGTTCGCGTCCGTTCTCCCGGGTCAACGAACTCCTGGACGAACTCGGCGCCGAGCCGGTGGACTGGCGCCTGCCCTGACCGGGCGTCGAAAGAGAAACAAGTGAGGAGCACACCATGAAACTGCGCGGCATCACCGCCTCGCTCGCACTGGGCGCCGCCCTGTCGGGCGCGGCCGGGGCTACGGCCGGAGCGGCCCCCCTGCGGCTGGAGCCGTCCCCGATCACCGAGCCCGCGCCGGTCGCCGAGGATTTCACCTCGAACGGATCGTCCACGATTTCGGCATCGGTCAACGCCAAGGGCGCATGCCTGTTCCAGCGGACCCTGAGCGCCATGGACCTGGACTGCTGATTTGTCCGTTCATACGGCGTAACGTCCGCATATTTGCGATGCTGAAAATCGTGAGTAATGCGAACAATCTGCTCGATCCCGTCCGGCTGCGACTTCGCGGCTCGGGCGGGATCGAGCTCGTTGCGGACCAGTACGGCCCACCCGACGGCGCTCCCGTGCTGTTCCTGCACGGCGGCGGCCAGACCCGGCACTCCTGGAAACAGACCGGTGCACAGCTCGGCGCCGCCGGGATCCGGGCGGTCACACTCGACGCCCGGGGCCACGGCGACAGCCAGTGGGCACCCGATCGCGACTACCGCTACGAGGCGATGGTCGGCGATGTGCACGCGATCCTCGAACAGCTCGGCGGCGGACCGGCGGTGGTGGTCGGCGCCAGTATGGGCGGTATCACCGGACTGCTGGCGACCGCCGCGCCGGGCGGGCAGGCCATCTCGGCGCTGGTGCTGGTCGATATCGTGACCCGCCCCGAACCCGAAGGTGTGAACCGGGTCCTCACCTTCCTCAGCAAGAATCCCGACGGTTTCGCGACCCTGGACGAAGCCGCCGACGCGGTCTCCGAATATCTTCCGCACCGGCCGCGCCCCAAATCCAACACCGGACTGTTGCGCAATCTGCGCGAACGCGACGGCCGCTGGTACTGGCACTGGGATCCGGGCATCCTCGGCGACAAATCCGCCGATCCCGACCAGATGGCCCACACTCTGAACGACACCGCCCGGGCGCTGACCATACCGGTACTGCTGGTCCGTGGATTGCAGTCGGATGTGGTCAGCGCCGAGGGCGCGGCCGAATTCCAGGCCCTGGTACCCCATGCCGAGATCGTCGAAATCGGTAATGCGGCGCATACCGCCGCCGGTGACGACAACGACGCCTTCACCGAGGCGGTGACGAAATTCGTCCTGACGTCGCGCTGAACCGGCGTCAGGCCAGCCCGGAATAGTCCGGGGCGCGTTTGGCGAGGAAGGCGTCCACGCCTTCCCTGCCGGTCGGGCTGCCCGCGGCGGCACCCATGGCATCGCGTTCGGCGTCGAGTTGCTCGCTCAGCGTCGCGGTCGCCGATTTGCTCAGCAGGGAGCGGATGGAGGCGTAGCTGGCGCGCGGGCCGCGGGCCAGTGTGCGTGCCAGCTCCCGGGCCGCGCCGAGTACCGATTCGTCGTCCTCGGCGATCCGGGCCAGGATGCCGAGGCCCTGGGCTTCGGCGGCGTCGAGGACCGCGTCGGTGAGCAGGATTTCCCGCGCCTTGGCGGCCCCCACCAATCGCGGCAGGGTCCACGACATCCCGCCGTCCGGGCTCAGGCCGACACCGGGATAGGCGGGCCGCATCCTGGTGCCCGGGCCGCCGATCGCGATATCGGCCGCGCAGACCAGGCTCATTCCGGCACCCGCGGCCCAGCCGTGCACCGCCGCGATCACCGGGACCGGCGCGGAATCGAGGGCGCGCACCAGAATGTGCAGGGTGTCGGCCAGATTGTAGAGATGTGCGGCCCGGTCCTCGGCGGCCGCGAAATCCCGGACGTCACCGCCTGCGCAGAAATTCGGGCCCGCACCGGTCAGCAGTACGGCACCCACCTCCGGTTTCAGCGCCTCCAGCGCGGCGGTGCCCGCCGCTACTCCCGCGAAATCCAGTGAGGTGCCTTTAGCGGCGGTGGACAGGGTGATCTCCAGGACCCCGTCGTCGATTCGGACGTACTCTGCTTCGGTGCTCATGGCCCAGACACTACTGCCGGGCGCACCATCCTGATCTCGGTTGCGGCACCGAATCGTTCGGCCCGCTCGGTGCCGTCGGGGGCGAATCCGTACTTCGCGTAGAAGGCGCGGGCCCGGGGGTTACGGTCGAAAACCCACAGCGAACAGGACCGGCCGGGTTCGAGAACCGCGCCGAGCAGTGCGTGCGCGAGCCCGGTTCCGTACCACCGCGCGCGGACGTACATGGCGGCGAGCTCGCGTTCGGCGACCGCCGGCTGCTCCTGTGGCGGGCCGTAGCGGGTGAATCCGATGATCTCGTCGCCGATCCGCGCGATCAGGATCGTGCCGTCGTTGCGGCGCGCGGCGCGCGCCCAGCTCGCGGCGCTGTGGTCGACATCGAACGCGTCGAGCAGGTGATCGGGTACCAGACCGTGATAGGCCTCACGCCAGCAGGCGATATTGCACACCGCCAGCGCCCGGGCATGGACCGGGGTGGCCGGGAGGATGGTCCAGGGTGGTTCCGGGGCGGTGCTCATCCGCCGGCCCGCCGCGGCCGGATACGGACCGGACGCGGACACGACTTCGCCCCGGCTGCTGCGAAGAAGCCGGGGCGAATCGTATTCGAAGGTCTACGGGGCCCGCCGCGAGGGCGGACCGTCCGACGGCACTCAGCCGCGGACGACTTTGCCCGCCTTCAGGCACGAGGTGCACACATTCATCCGGCGGGTGTTACCCGGGGCGACCTGCGCGCGCACGGTCTGGATATTCGGGTTCCAGCGACGGTTGGTGCGCCGGTGCGAATGCGAGACCGACTTACCGAAGCCGGGGCTCTTGGCGCAGACGTCGCAGACGGCAGCCATAGTCGCGAACTCCTTCATGTCATGGTGGGGATCTGCCACCGGTACAGCGGTCGATCCGAGAACAATGTCGTTCTGCCTGCCGAACAGGGGCTCGGTGAGCGCACACCGTTCAACGGCCGCGCCAGGCAACCCTGCAAGGTTAGCCC
The DNA here is from genome assembly GCF_040638875.1 of Nocardia sp. NPDC024068. Classification (NCBI taxonomy): domain Bacteria; kingdom Bacillati; phylum Actinomycetota; class Actinomycetes; order Mycobacteriales; family Nocardiaceae; genus Nocardia; species Nocardia sp. NPDC024068. Next base: position 95,245 of record NZ_JBEZYU010000012.1, read on the forward strand.
GACCCGCATTGATACTCCAAACCGGGGGTTGTCGTGCCCATCGACGCGGAGGCAGCCGCGAGCCGGGGAGTGCCGACAGGCCGAGGTGGGCACCGCTAATCTTGGCGACCGGGGTAGTGCGCAGGCGAGGAACGAGGTGGCGGTGGCCGGAACCCGGCAGGTGAGCGATGGCACGGACGGTGTGTCCGATGGCACCGGGCCGGGTCCGGCCGGACTCGACGGGGCCGGGCTGCTGCGGTGGGGGCATACCTGTGTCGCCGGGCTCGAACGGCGACGCGCGGAGATCGATGCGCTGAATGTCTTCCCGGTGCCCGATTCCGATACCGGGACCAATCTGCTGTCCACCATGCGGGCCGCCGTGGCGGAGGCGGACCGCGCGGGCGAGCCGGTCGCGGCGGACCGGACCGCCGCGGCGCTGGCGCGCGGCGCGGTATCCGGCGCGCGCGGCAATTCCGGGATCATCGTCGCCCAGGTGCTGCGCGGCCTCGCCGAGGCGACAACCGGTCCGGTCCTGGCCGCCGCCGAGTACCGTGCGGCGCTGCTGCGGGCCGCGGCGCTGGTTCGCGAAAGCCTCAGCGAACCCATCGAGGGCACGATCCTCACCGTCCTCGACCGGGCCGGCGCCGCCGGACGCTCCGGAGACGATCTCGCCGCCGCGGCGCGGGCGGGCGCCGATGCCGCATCGGCGGCGCTGGACGCTACCCGTGACCAGCTCGATGTGCTGCGTGACGCGGGTGTGGTGGATGCCGGTGCCCGGGGACTGCTGGTGCTGCTGGACGCGATGGTCACGGTGGTCACCGGCGAGGCCCCGGCGCGCCCTGAATACAGTGCCCCGGTTCCGGCGTACCCGGGGGCGCGGGACGCGGCGGCGGACCCGCGATACGAGGTGATGTACCGCGTGACCGATACCGGGACGGAGCCGCCCGCGGATCTGCGCGCGCGGCTGGACCGGCTGGGTGATTCCGTGGTGGTCGCGGCCGACGGGCGCGGCGGCTGGTCGGTGCATGTGCACTGCGCCGATGCCGGTGCGGCGGTGGAAGCCGGACTGGCGATGGGCGGGCTGGCGGATATCCGGATCGAATACCTCGTGGAAGCGGACCCGGCGCGGTCCGGTACGGACTCCGATACGCGCGGTGCCCGTGGCCGTCCCGGGGGGACGTGCGGTGTGGACCGGCGGCGGGCCGCCCGCACCGCCGGGGACCGGCCGCGCCGGAGTTCCGGGCGGTCCGCCGAACCGGCCGACCGGGGGGTGCTCGCGATCGCCGCCGGAACCGGCGCCGCCGAATTGTTCGAGGCGGCGGGCGCGGTGGTGCTCGGCGCCGAACCCGCGTTGCGATCCGCCGACTTGCTCGCCGCGATCCGCCGGTTGCCGCACCGCGAGGTTCTCGTCCTGCCCAACGGCGCCCTGCCCGCTCAGGAACTGGTCGCGGTGGGCGCGGCGGCCCGGGACGCGCACCGCGATGTGCTGTTGCTGCCCAGCACCAGCATGGTGCAGGGGCTGGCCGCGCTGGCGGTCCACGACCGGTCCCGGATCGCGGTCGACGATGCCTTCGCGATGTCGGAGGCCGCCGCCGCGACCCGCTGGGGAGCGCTGCGCCGGGCGCGGGGCCGCGCCCTCACCATGGTCGGGACCTGCGGCCCCGGCGACGGTCTCGGCCTGGTCGGGCACGATGTGGTCGTGATCGACGGGGATACCAGGACAGCGGGGGAGACCCTGCTGGACCGCATGCTCGGCCTCGGCGGTGAACTGGTGACCCTGCTGGTCGGCGCGGAGGCGCCGGACGGTCTCGCCGACGGTCTCGCGCACCATATCGGGGAAGAGTTTCCCGGCGTGGAGGTCACGGTGTACACGGGCGGACAGCGCGGTGACCTGATACAGATCGGGGTGGAATGAGCACCCGGCCGGTCCGGGTGCCCACGGTGACGGGAGTATCGCGATGGCGACACTGAGCGACCGGCTCGACCACGTCCTGGGCGCGAAAGCGGCCGGGTCGCTGGCGGATGCCTTCGATATGCGGACCGTGGAGGATCTGCTGCGCCATTATCCGCTGCGCTATGCCACCCAGGGACAGCCGCTCACCGAGGAGGCGCCGGAGGACGGCGCGCATATCACCGTGATCGGCCGGATCACCAAGGCCGAACTGCGTCCGATGCGGCAGCGGCGCGGCTCGCTGCTGAAGGTGGTGCTCGACACCGGTGCGGGCCGGGGCGTGGACGTCACGTTCTTCAACGGGGACAAGGTCAAATACGCGGTCCGTCAGGGCGCGCGGGCGATGATGTCGGGGACGGTGACCTATTGGCGGCCCGGACAATGGAATCTCAGCCATCCGGGTTATCTGATCCTGCCCGAGCCCGGGGACGACGAACCGGCCCTCACCACTGTGCGCGGTGGCGGTGATCTGCGCGGGATCGCGCAGAGCGCCAAGGGTTCCGACGGCGTGGACATGTCGTTCTTCGAACGCGAATACCTGCCCGTCTATCCCGCCACCGCGAAAGTGCAGAGCTGGGAGATCCTGGCCTGCGTCCGGCAGGTGCTCGATCAGCTGGACCCGCTCTCGGACCCGCTGCCGGAAGAGTTGCGGGCCGAACGGGCGCTGATGCCGGTCGGGGAGGCGCTGCGACTCATCCATCTGCCCGAGCACAAGACCGATATCGAACGGGCGCGGGAGCGTTTGCGTTTCGACGAGGCGCTGGCGCTGCAATTGGTGCTCGCCGAACGCCGGCACGAGGTGTCGGCGCGGGTCGCCCCGGCCTGCCCACCCCGTCCGGACGGTATCGCCGCGGCCTTCGAGCGGCGGCTGCCGTTCGACCTCACCGCCGGGCAGCGTCTGGTCATCGACGAGATCGCCGCCGATCTGTCCCGGGAGCAGCCCATGCACCGGCTGCTCCAGGGCGAGGTGGGTTCGGGTAAGACGATCGTCGCGCTGCACGCCATGCTGCAGGTCGTCGATACCGGACGGCAGTGCGCGCTACTGGCGCCCACCGAGGTACTGGCCGCCCAGCACTACCGGTCGCTGCGCGCGATGCTGGGTGATCTGGGACAGGGCGGGGAACTGGGCGCGGCCGAGAACGCCACCCGGATCACGCTGGTCACCGGCTCGATGCCGGTGGCCGCCAAACGGGAGGCCCTGCTCGCCGCGGTGACCGGGGAGGCCGGGATCCTGATCGGCACGCACGCCCTGATCCAGGACGCGGTGGAATTCTTCGATCTCGGGATGGTGGTGGTCGACGAGCAGCACCGTTTCGGCGTCGAGCAGCGTGACGCGCTGCGCGCCAAGGCGAAGGCGGGCAATTCCCCGCATCTGCTGGTGATGACCGCCACCCCGATCCCGCGCACGATCGCCATGACCACCCTCGGTGATCTGGAGACCTCGACCCTCACCGAACTGCCCCGCGGCCGCTCCCCGATCGCGTCGAAAGTGGTGCCGCGCCGAGTGCATCCCAACTGGGTGGACCGGGCGTGGGAGCGGATCACCGAGGAAGTGGGCCAGGGCCGCCAGGCCTATGTCGTGTGTTCACGGATCGGTGACGACGAGGAGGGCGCAGGCCGCTCGCGGGGCGGGAAATCGAAGGGCAGCGGCACCGATAAAGAGCCGCCCAGCACCCAGGCCGTGCTCGATGTCTTCGACCGGCTGCGCGCCGGACCGCTGGCGGCGCTCCGGGTCGGACTCCTGCACGGGCGGTTGCCCTCCGATGAGAAAGACCAGGTGATGCGTGATTTCAACGCCGGTGAGATCGATGTCCTGGTCTGCACGACCGTCGTCGAGGTCGGTGTCGACGTGCCGAACGCGACGGTGATGGTCATCGTGGACGCGGATCGTTTCGGAGTGAGCCAGCTGCATCAGCTGCGCGGCCGGATCGGGCGCGGGAAACATCCCGGGCTGTGCCTGCTGATCACCGACGCCGCCCCCGGCGGTCCGGCGATGACGAGACTGGAAGCGGTGGCCGGGACAACCGACGGTTTCGAACTGTCGGTGCTCGATCTGCGCCAGCGCCGCGAGGGCGATGTGCTGGGTTCCGCGCAGTCGGGGACGGCGCGTTCGCTGCGGCTGCTCTCGCTGCTCGACGACCTGGAGGTCATCTCCACCGCGCAGGAACTCGCCCGCACGCTGGTCGCCGAGGATCCCGGTCTCACCCGGCATCCCGGGCTCGCGGCCATGATGCACGCCGCGGTGGATTCCGAGCGACTGGAGTACCTGGCCAAATCCTGACCGCCCCGTGCCGCGGGTGCCGGAAAAGGCAGCGGCACAGGGGAACCGGTGTGTCGTGCCCGGCGTCAAACCTGGCACACGGTAACGCTGAGGGGAAGGGGTTGGGCAGATGGAATCGGAACAGGGGTGCCGAGCGGTACGACGGCTGTCGACGGCGTCGCAGCCACGGGTCAGGCCGGTGCTGCGGATGACACGGCACTGCCCGGAATGCGCGGCGGAACGCGCCAGACGCCGGGAATCGGAGGCAGGGGAGGGCTGACCGGTCCGGGCCGCACACGGCCCGGACCGGTCGTTGCTCACTGGTCCGTCAGCGCACGGCCCGCGCGGCGGCGACCATATTGCGCAGCGAGGCCTCCACCTCGGCCGTGCCGCGGGTCTTCAGACCGCAGTCCGGGTTCACCCAGAGACGGTCGGCGGGTACGGCTTTCAGCGCGGCCCGCAACAAGGCGGTGATCTCCTCGGTGCCGGGCACGCGCGGCGAGTGGATATCGTAGACACCCGGGCCGACGCCCGCGTCGAACCCGGCCGCGTTGAGGTCGTCGAGAACCTCCATATGCGAACGGGCCGCCTCGATCGAGGTCACATCGGCGTCCAGGCCGGCGATCGCGTCGATCACCTCACCGAATTCCGAATAGCACAGGTGCGTGTGGATCTGGATCGAATCGGCCACCCCGGCGGTGGAGAGCCGGAACGCGTGCACCGACCAGTCCAGATAGGCGGGCTGGTCGGCCTTGCGCAGCGGTAGCAGTTCCCGCAGTGCCGGTTCGTCCACCTGGATGATCCGGATACCCGCGTTCTGCAGATCCACGGTCTCGTCCCGGATCGCCAGTGCGACCTGTTTCGCCGAATCCGCGAGCGGCTGGTCGTCGCGGACGAACGACCAGGCCAGGATGGTCACCGGGCCGGTGAGCATCCCTTTGACCGGCTTATTGGTGAGTGATTGCGCGAAGGTGATCCAGTCGACGGTCATCGGCGCGGGCCGGGTGACATCGCCGAACAGGATCGGCGGGCGTACGCAGCGGGTGCCGTAGGACTGCACCCAGCCCAGTTCGGTGGCGGCGAAACCATCGAGCTGTTCGGCGAAGTACTGGACCATATCGTTGCGTTCGGGTTCACCGTGCACGAGGACATCGATCTCGAGCTTCTCCTGCAGGGCGATCACCTCGGTGATCTCGGCCCGCATCCGCCGCTGGTATTCGGCCCGGTCGATCTCGCCCTTGCGCAGCGCGGCGCGGGCCAGCCGGATCGCCGGGGTCTGCGGGTAGGAGCCGATGGTGGTGGTCGGCAGTGGCGGAAGGTGCAGGCGGTTCTGCTGGAGGATCCGCCGCTCCTCGGCGGGGGCCCGCCGGATGGCGTCCGGACCCAGCGCGCCCAGCCGCGCCCGCACTCCGGCGTTGCCGATCCGCGGATCGGCGCGGCGGCTCGCCGCGGCGGCCCGCGCCTGCCCGAGCTCCGTGGCGACCGCCTCGGTGCCGGAGTTCAGGCCGGTGGCCAGTACCCGCACCTCGGTGACCTTCTCGGCGCCGAACGCCAGCCAGGATCGCAGGGCGTCGTCGAGTTGCGTCTCCACCGCCAGCGAGTACGGCACGTGCAGGAGCGAGCAGGACGTCGATACGGCCACCTCCTTCGCCGAACCCAGCAGCGTCGCGAGGGTCGACAGCGCCTTGTCCAGATCGGTGCGCCAGACATTGCGACCGTCCACGACGCCCGCGACCAGCAGCTTTCCGGCCAATGCGGGAACGGCGGCCACTTCGGCGACATCGGTGCCCGCGACCAGATCGACGGCGATGCCCTCGACCTCGGTGGCGGCCAGCGCGGCCAGCGCCGGACCGGGGTGCCCGAAGTAGGTGGCGACCAGGACCGCCGGCCGGTCGGCCGGCGCGGTCAGCTCGGTGTAGACGCGCCGGACGACCGCCAGTTCGTCGTCGGTGAGGTCGGTGACCAGCGACGGTTCGTCGAGCTGCACCCAGCCCGCACCCGCCTCGGCCAGCAACCGCAGCAGTTCCTGGTACAGCGGGATCAGCTCGTCCACCCGATCCGGTCCGGCGCCGACGGAGGTTTTGGCGAGCTTCAGGAAGGTGACCGGGCCGATGACGACCGGGCGTGCCGGGACACCGAGCTCGATCGCTTCACGCAGCTGGGCGAGTACGGCGTCCGGGTCGAGCGCGAAGGTGGTATCGGGGCCGATCTCCGGGACCAGGTAGTGGTAGTTGGTGTCGAACCATTTGGTCATCTCCAGCGGTTCGACCGAATCGTTGCCGCGCGCTGCCGCGAAATAGCGGTCCAGCGGGTCGGGGATATCGGCGACCCGCGGCGGCAACGCGCCGAGCAGCACCGCCGCGTCGAGCATCTGGTCGTAGTAGGAGAAGGTGCCGACCGGGATGGAATCCAGTCCGGCGGCCTGCAGTGCGGCGTACTGGTCGCGGCGCAGCGTACGCCCGGTCTCGTGCAGCTGATCGGCGTCGATACGCCCCGCCCAATACGATTCGGTGGCGCGTTTGAGTTCCCGGCGGGGGCCCACCCGGGGAAGGCCGAGAACTGTCGCGGTGAACGGGCTGTGCGGAATAGCGGTCACGGTGTTCTCCAGTACTGAAGTGCGGTTTGCCATCGCCTTCCGCGGGCGTGCGGCACCGATGAGACCCCGGATCTCCCGGCCGCGGGGCCGGGACGTGTCAGCACTGGTGGACCGCGACGCCCAATCCACGAGGCGGTGGTCACCGGATACGGCGTACCCGGTACAACCGGCAGGTCTTCGGACTCGCGGGCACCGGCCGATAGGCCGACCTACTGGCCGTCGCTTCCCAGGCCGTGCGCCCAGTGCTCATAACGGCGGTCGTTCCCGCTCACCGCTGCGGGACAGTTCCGGATTTCCACCGGATTCCCTCTCACCCGCTCGGTCGCGGGCTTCGACGCCGGGGCGGACGCTCGGGGCTCCTCATCGTCCGGCCGGCGGACCAGCTGCGTGTTCCACCATAGCCCGCCCGCGCGTTATCGCCGTGGCGCGGGCGGCGGTGCGTGCCGGGAAGTGGTCGCACGCCCCCAATCGGCCGCCATCTCATGCCGGTACCCGGCGTGACCCGACGCCGAGTCGGGCCTGTTTGTGACGTCCCGATGACCAAGACTTCGCAGGCTTGCCATATCCCCTTGTGAAGATTCCGTGAAGTGGACTTCGCTGTCGAAGCTGGATGTGGCGCCGGGTACGTTGGGTCAATGTTCTCGAAAGTCTTGGTTGCCAATCGTGGCGAGATCGCCATTCGAGCCTTCCGCGCGGCGTACGAGCTCGGTATCGGAACGGTTGCGGTTTTCCCGCACGAAGACCGCAATTCGGTGCATCGCCTGAAGGCGGACGAGGCATACGAGATCGGCGAGCAGGGCCATCCGGTCCGGGCGTACCTCTCGGTGGAGGCCATCATCGAGGCCGCGAAGACCGCGGGCGCGGACGCGATCTACCCGGGCTACGGGTTCCTGTCGGAGAACCCGGATCTGGCCGCCGCCTGCGCGCGCGAGGGAATCACCTTCATCGGCCCCGCCTCGGAGGTGCTGGAGCTGGCCGGTAACAAGGCGCGGGCGATCGCGGCGGCGCGCGAGGCCGGGTTACCGGTGCTGGATTCGAGTGCGCCGTCGGCGGATGTCGACGAGTTGCTGGCGGCGTCGGAGTCGATGGAGTTCCCGGTATTCGTGAAGGCCGTCGCGGGGGGCGGCGGCCGGGGCATGCGCCGCGTTCCGGAACCGTCCGGGTTACGGGACGCGATCGAGGCGGCGTCGCGGGAGGCGGAGTCGGCGTTCGGCGATCCGACCGTATTCCTGGAACAGGCGGTGGTGAATCCGCGTCATATCGAGGTGCAGATCCTGGCCGACCAGCACGGCAACGTGATGCATCTGTTCGAACGCGACTGTTCGCTGCAGCGGCGGCATCAGAAGGTGATCGAACTCGCGCCGGCACCGAATCTGGACCCGGAACTGCGGGATCGGATCTGCGCGGACGCGGTCGCGTTCGCCCGGCAGATCGGTTACAGCTGCGCGGGGACGGTGGAGTTCCTGCTGGATGAGCGCGGTAACCATGTCTTCATCGAGATGAACCCGCGGATCCAGGTGGAGCATACGGTGACCGAGGAGATCACCGATGTGGACCTGGTGCAGTCGCAGTTGCGGATCGCGGCGGGGGAGACCCTGGCGGATCTGGGGTTGAGCCAGGAGAAGGTATCGATTCGTGGTGCGGCCATGCAGTGCCGGATCACCACCGAGGACCCCTCCAACGGCTTCCGCCCGGATACCGGCCGGATCACCGCCTACCGCACCCCCGGCGGCGCCGGAATCCGGCTCGACGGCGGCGCGAACCTGGGTGCCGAGATCGGCGCCTATTTCGACTCCATGCTGGTGAAGCTCACCTGCCGCGGCCGGGATTTCCCGACCGCGGTGGCACGGGCGCGGCGTGCGCTGATGGAGTTCCGGATCCGCGGTGTCACCACGAATATCCCGTTCCTGCTGGCGGTGCTCGACGACGACGATTTCACCGCCGGCCGGATCACCACCTCGTTCATCGACGAACGTCCCGAACTGCTCGCCACCCGGGAGCCCGCCGACCGCGGCACCAAGATCCTGAACTATCTGGCCGATGTGACGGTGAACAAGCCGCACGGGGCGCGGCCGACCGCGGTGTATCCGCACGACAAACTGCCGGGGATCGACCTGTCGGTACCGCCGCCGGACGGGTCGCGGCAGAAGCTGCTGACGCTGGGCCCGGAGGGTTTCGCGCGGGCGTTGCGAGAGCAGAAGGCGGTCGGGGTCACGGATACGACCTTCCGCGACGCGCATCAGTCGCTGCTGGCGACCCGGGTGCGGACCAATGGCCTGCTGGATGTGGCGGGGCATGTGGCGCGGTTGACGCCGGAGCTGTTGTCGATCGAGTGCTGGGGTGGGGCGACCTACGATGTGGCGTTGCGGTTCCTGTACGAGGATCCGTGGGAGCGGCTGGCGGCGTTGCGGGAAGCCGTCCCGAATATCTGTCTGCAGATGTTGCTGCGGGGCCGCAACACAGTCGGCTACACGCCGTATCCGGAGCGGGTCACCCGGGCGTTCGTCGCGGAGGCGACCGATACCGGGATCGATATCTTCCGGATCTTCGACGCGCTCAACAACGTGGATCAGATGCGGCCGGCGATCGACGCGGTGCGTGAGACCGGTACCGCGATCGCCGAAGTGGCGCTCAGCTACACCGGTGACCTCGCGAATCCGGACGAGAAGCTCTACACCCTGGATTATTACCTGAAGCTGGCCGAGCAGATCGTGGACGCGGGCGCGCATGTGCTGGCGATCAAGGATATGGCCGGTCTGCTGCGCGCCCCGGCGGCGGCGAAACTCGTGACCGCACTGCGCAGCAATTTCGATCTCCCGGTGCATGTGCATACCCATGACACCCCCGGCGGTCAGCTGGCCACCTACCTCGCCGCGTGGCAGGCGGGCGCGGACGCGGTCGACGGCGCGTCGGCGGCGCTGTCGGGCACCACCAGCCAGCCCGCGCTCTCGGCGATCGTGGCGGCGGCGGCGCACAGTGACCACGACACCGGGCTGGACCTGGCGAATGTCTGTGATCTGGAGCCGTACTGGGAGGCGCTGCGGAAGGTGTACGCGCCGTTCGAGTCGGGGTTGCCGGCGCCGACCGGCCGGGTGTACACGCACGAGATTCCGGGTGGTCAGCTGTCGAATCTGCGGCAGCAGGCGATCGCGCTGGGGTTGGGCGATCGGTTCGAGGAGGTCGAGGCGAAGTACGCGGCGGCGGACCGGCTGCTGGGCCGGTTGATCAAGGTGACTCCGTCGTCGAAGGTCGTCGGGGATCTGGCGTTGTCGCTGGTGGGCTCCGGGATCGAGATCGAGGATTTCGCGGCCGATCCCGGGCGTTACGACATCCCGGATTCGGTGATCGGTTTCCTGCGTGGCGAACTCGGCACCCCGGCCGGTGGCTGGCCGGAACCGTTCCGGGAGAAGGCCCTCGCCGGCCGCAGCGCCGCGAAGCCGGTGACCCCGCTGACCGACGCGGACGAAGCCGGGCTGGCCGGTACCTCCGAACAGCGGCGGGCAACCCTGAACCGCTTGCTGTTCCCCGGTCCGACCGCGGAGTTCCTGGCGCATCGGGAGAAGTACGGCGATACCACCGGATTGTCGGCGAACCAGTTCTTCTACGGACTGCGTCATGGTGAGGAACACCGCGTCCAGCTGGAGAAGGGCGTCATCCTGCTCATCGGGCTCGAGGCGATCGCCGAACCGGACGAACGCGGTATGCGCACCGTGATGTGCATCCTCAACGGCCAGCTGCGGCCGGTATCGGTGCGCGACCGCTCCATCGCCAGTGAAATCCCGGCCGCGGAAAAAGCCGACCGCGCCAACCCCCATCACATCGCCGCACCCTTCGCCGGTGTCGTCACCCTGACGGTCACCGAGGGCGATACCGTCGCCCACGGCGACACCATCGGCACCATCGAGGCCATGAAGATGGAGGCGGCCATCACCGCGCCCCGCGGCGGTGTCATCGGCCGGGTGGCCATCACCCAGGTTCAGCAGGTGGAAGGCGGTGACCTGCTGGTCGAGCTGACCGAGCGCGAATCCGAATGACCCGGATCGTCGCCGGCCGGGCCGGGGGGCGGCGCCTGCGGGTGCCGCCCGCCGGGACCCGGCCGACCTCGGACCGGGTGCGGGAGGCCCTGTTCTCCTCGATCGAATCCCGGATGGACCTCGACGGCGCGCGGGTGCTCGACCTCTACGCCGGATCGGGGGCGCTCGGACTCGAAGCGCTCTCGCGCGGAGCGGCGGCGGCGCTGCTGGTCGAATCCGACCGGCGCGCGGCGGCGGTACTGCGCGGCAATATCGCCGACCTCGGACTCCCGGGCGCCCAGGTGCGCGCCGGCACGGTTACGCAGGTGCTGGCCCACGGCGGTGCGGGGGCCTTCGACCTCGTATTCGCCGATCCGCCCTACGATCTGCTCACCGACGCCGTGCAGGCCGACCTGGTGGCGCTCGCGGCCCACGGCTGGCTCGCCGCCGAGGCGCTGCTACTGGTCGAAAGGTCCGCGCGCTCGGCCGAAATCGTGTGGCCCGCGGGGTTCGAGCGCCGCGCCGCCCGCCGGTACGGGGAGACGCGTATCGAGTCGGCGGTGTACACGGGCGGTGAACCGGCCGTGGACAGCGAACCTGCTAGCGTCTGAACCATGGCAAAAGCTATGTGCCCGGGGTCGTTCGATCCGGTGACCAACGGCCATCTCGACGTGTTCCGGCGGGTTGCCGAACAGTTCGACGAGGTCGTGATCACTGTGCTGATCAACAAGAAGAAACAGGGCATGTTCTCGATCGACGAACGGATCGAACTGCTGCGCGACGCCACCGCGGACCTGTCGAACGTGCGGGTCGCATCCTGGGAGGGGCTGACGGTCGACTTCGCCCGGGAACAGGGCATCACCGCCATCGTCAAGGGTCTGCGCGACGCCGGGGATTTCGGCTACGAACTCCAGATGGCGCAGATGAACAAGAAGCTCGCCGGGGTGGACACCTTCTTCATCGCCACCAATCCGGCGTTCAGCTATCTGTCCAGCTCTCTTGTCAAGGAAGTGGCCGCGTTCGGCGGCGAGGTCACCGATATGCTGCCGCCGCTGGTCCACAAACGGCTACTCGACCGGCTCGCCGAGCGCGCGGGCTGACCCGGCCCGCTCCCGCTGCGCGGTGACCTCCCGCGCCCGGCGCAGCGGGCGGAACACCAGGCCGCGCAGTGCCAGGAATCGCAGGCCGCCGACGGCGGCGCTGATCGCCAGCACGGCCGCCGCCTGTGCCGGTTCGGCCAGGTCCGGTTCGAGAACCTCCAGAGTGGCGAGTGCCGCGGTGCTGATGCCCAGGCCGAGAAGCGCCAGGCCACCGCCCTCCCACTGCGCGGTGAACCAGCCGACCCGTTCGGCCGCGTGGAAGGTGAGCCGGCGATGCAGTTCGTTGGCCAGAATGGTGCTGATCACCGAGCCGACGATATTGGCAAGCAGCGTCCCGGCCCCGGTGAGGCTCAGGAAGAGCAGCACATAGGAGATATTGCTCAGGCCGCCGACCAGGGCGAACCGGATCAACTGAGGGAACGCGCGGTCGCCGCGCAAGTACCGCATCAACCGCTGCCGCCAGGCGCCGCGCGCGAACGGTTCCGGCCATTCGAGATCCAGATCCCCGGCGTCCAGTGCCCGGGAGGAGGGCAACTGCAGGATGGTCATGGGCGGTTCCGATCGGGCAAGGGATGTCTGTCCCGCCGTGGTGCGGCGGGTCTTCTACGAATTTAACACCAAGCGGAGAACACGTCTCCAGTTGATTGTCCGGAATCGCCGAAATCACGTCGAACCGGCGACACACCGAAAGTAGGTTCGGCACAGCCACCGGCCCGGGGCACACTGGGAACGGCGTGATATCTCGCCGATCGTCAGCAGGAGGACAGTGAGCATGTACCGGGTATTCGAGGCGCTCGACGAACTGGTCGCCATCGTCGAGGAAGCACGCGGGATCCCCGCGACGCGCAACTGCATCGTCCCGCGTCCGGACACCCTCGACCTGCTCGACGATGTCCGCGACGCGCTGCCCACCGAGATCGACGACGCCCAGGATGTACTCGACCACCGGGACAAGATCGTCGACGACGCCCGCGGCCTCGCCGAGGAAACCGTGCGGGCAGCCGACGAGCAGGCCGCCGGTACCGTCGCCGACGCCCGCGCCGAAGCCGACCGGATCCTGGCCGAAGCGAAGGCCCACGCCGACCGCATGGTGTCCGAGGCCACCGCCCACGCCGACCGGCTGGTCGATACCGCCACATCCGAGGCCGAACGGCTGGTCGCCGACGCCAAGGCCGAACACGAGGCGGTGACGGGCCGGGCCCGGGTGGAGGCCGACCGGATGGTGGAGGCCGGGAAAGCCGCCTTCGACCGCTCGGTCGCCGACGGGCAGGCCGAACAGCGGCGGCTGGTGGAGGACACCGAGGTGGTCCGCGCCGCGCACGCGGAATCGGCCCGGCTCATCGACACCGCGCACGCCGACGCCGACCGGATGCGGGCCGACTGCGACCACTACGTCGACAGCAAACTCGCCGAATTCGAGGACACCCTCGGCGGCGCGCTGCGCACCGTCGGCCGCGGCCGGCAGCAGCTGCGCAACGGCGGCGGAGTTCCCGACTACGCCTCCGAGTTCCGCAGGTAGAACAGCCGGCGGTTTGGGCCGCAACCCGGGTGTCACGTACTGTGGGGTGGTTGCCTGCCGATTCCGGCACGAACCCAACAATCCGAACGAACCCGAGTGGAGTTTTCGATGTCTGCCGATGCCACCGCGCGCTCGCGCTCCGGTGCACGACGTGCACACGGTGCGGGGTTCGTGCTGGATGTACGCAGCCTCGGTCGCGCCCCGGGATCGATGCGCGAACTGGCGCGGACGGTCACCACGACCGAACGGCTCGGGCTCGATCTGATCGGTGTGCCGGCCGGCTCCGAGGTGGAGCTGGACCTGCGGCTGCAGTCCGTCTCCGAGGGCGTGCTCGTCACCGGCACCCTGACCGCGCCGCTGGAAGGCCAGTGCTCGCGTTGCCTGGAGCAGTTCACCGATTCCGTCGAGCTGTCGCTCACCGAGCTGTTCGCCTATCCGGACAGTGCCACCGATCAGACCTCCGAAGACGACGAGATCTATCGGATGAGCGACGACCTCATCGACCTGGAACCCCTGGTCGTGGATCAGCTCGGCCTGGAGCTGCCACTGCAGCCGCTGTGCACTCCGGATTGTGCGGGACTGTGCCCCGAATGCGGTGTTCGGATGGCGATTGCAGGATCCGATCACGGGCATGAGATACTTGATCCCCGCTGGGCCGGGCTGGCGAAATTCGCCCCCGGATCGCCCGGCAGCGGCAGCCCCGACGAGGGTGCGGCCACCGGAGATCGTTCCACCGAGACAGCACGTAACAGTACAGAGGAGAAGTAGTCGTGGCCGTTCCCAAGCGCCGGATGTCCCGTTCCAACACCCGGTCGCGGCGCAGCCAGTGGAAGGCCGCCGCTCCCACCCTGATCACCTGCCCGAACCGGGCCTGTGGTCAGAAGACCCCGCCGCATATCGCGTGCCCCTCCTGCGGTACCTACAAGGGCCGCCAGGTCGTTTCGGCCGTCTGATCCCCGGTCTACCGTTGACCGCGGGCAAGGACGAATCCGGCGAGCAGAGCGATCATGTGGGCCTGCTCGCCGCACTCGGTGTCGAGATCCGGCCCGATCTGCTGCGCCTGGCACTGACGCATCGCTCGTACGCGTACGAGAACGGCGGCCTGCCGACCAACGAGCGGCTGGAATTCCTCGGGGATTCGGTTCTCGGCCTGAGTATCACCGAGCGGCTCTATCACGAGCACCCGGAGAAATCCGAGGGTGAGCTGGCAAAGTTACGCGCCAGCGTCGTGAACATGCACGCGCTCGCCGAAGTGGCCCGGGATCTGGGCGACGGCGGCCTGGGTGTGCACCTGCTGCTCGGCAAGGGCGAGGAGCTCACCGGCGGCCGCGACAAGCCCAGCATCCTGGCCGACGGGATGGAGTCGCTGCTCGGCGCCGTCCATCTCGAGCACGGGATCGATGTGGCCCGCGAAGTCGTGCTGCGGCTGTTCGCCGATCTGCTCGAGCGTGGACCTCGGATGGGTGCGGGCCTGGACTTCAAGACCAGCCTGCAGGAACTGACCGCCGAACGCGGTCTCGGCGTGCCCAGCTACGAGATCACCTCGACCGGCCCCGATCACGACAAGGAATTCACCGCCACCACGGTGATCGCCGGTGATGCCTACGGCCAGGGTGTCGGGCGCTCGAAGAAGGAAGCCGAACAGAAGGCGGCGGGCGCGGCCTACCGCGCGCTGACCGGCGAATCCTGAATGCCCGAACTTCCCGAGGTCGAGGTGGTACGCCGCGGCCTGACCCAGCACCTGTCCGGGCGGACCGTCGAATCGGTGACCGTCACCCATCCCCGGTCGATACGCCGCCATATCGCGGGCGCCGCGGATATGGCGGCCCGGCTCACCGGATTGTCGGTGGCCGCCGCCGAACGCCGGGGTAAGTATCTGTGGCTCACCTTCGACGAACCGGGCGGTGACCCCGCCGACGACGCGTTGGTCGTGCATCTGGGGATGAGCGGGCAGATGCTGGTGCAACCGGCGGGCGCTCCGGTGGAGAAGCACGCGCATATCCGCGCGACCCTCGACGACGGCCGCGAATTGCGTTTCGTCGATCAGCGCACCTTCGGCGGCTGGGTACTGGCCCCGCTCGTCATGGTGGACGAGACGCCGCTGCCCGATCTGCTGGCGCATATCGCGCGGGACCCGCTGGACCCGCACTTCGACGACGAGGCCGTCGTCACCACCTTGCGGGCCAAACGCACCGAGATCAAACGGGTGCTGCTGGATCAGACGGTCGTCTCCGGGATCGGCAATATCTACGCCGACGAGGCGCTGTGGCGATCCGAGGTCCACGGCAATCGCGTCGCCGCCACGTTGACCAGGCCCAGGCTGCGTCGCGTGCTCGCCGAGGCCCGGGCCGTGATGCGGGATGCGCTGGCCGCGGGCGGGACGTCCTTCGACGCGTTGTATGTCAACGTCAACGGCGAATCCGGCTACTTCGAGCGGGCGCTGGCGGTGTACGGGCGCGGTGACCGGCCGTGCCCGCGCTGCGGGGCGCCCATCGTGCGGGAGAAATTCATGAACCGCTCCTCGTACTCGTGCCCGCGGTGCCAGCCACCGCCACGACGCCGATAGTCCCTCGCTTCTGTGTCTCCGAGGCCCTCGCCTCGGAGCCCGTCGCGCGTTACGGTTTGTTTCGGGGCAAGATCACCCCGGTCCGTCTGGGAGGGACGCCATGCGCAAGCTCACCTACTACGTCGCCGCCACCATCGACGGGTTCATCGCGACCGAGGACGGGTCGGTCGATTTCTTCCCGGTGGGCGGCGATCACGGACCCACGATCACCGCCCAATACCCGGAGACGCTGCCGTCGAAGGTGCGCGAGACGCTCGGTATCGACAGGCCCAACGCGAACTTCGATACGGTGATCATGGGCCGCCGAACCCACGATTTCGGGGTGCGTACCGGCACCGCCAGCCCGTACGCGCATCTGCGGCAGTTCGTGGTGTCGACGACGCTGCCCGCCGCTCCCGATCCGGCCGTGGAACTCATCGCGGCCGATCCGCTGGCCCGGGTCCGGGAACTCAAACGGGAGAAGGGTCTCGGCATCTGGTTGTGCGGCGGCGGGGAACTGGCCCAGGCGCTGCTCCCGGAGATCGACCAGATCTACCTGAAGCTGTATCCGATCGTGCTCGGCCGGGGACGGCCGCTGTTCGGCGCCGGCCCGCGGCTTCCCGAACCCGCGCATTTCCGGACCATCACCAGCCAGGTCTTCGAGGACGGTGTCGCGTTCGTGAAGTACGCCCGGAGCCGCTGACCCGTGGCCGGTGCCGGACCCGACACCACCGCGCAACCCGCGCCCGGGCCGGTCGCGGCCCTGCGCGAGATCGGGTTCTGGCTGGAACGTGCCCGGGAGCAGACCTACCGCGTCAAGGCCTACCGGCGGGCCGCAGACATCCTGGCCGCCCTCGGCGACGACGAACTGGACCGCCGCCGGGCCGCGAACAGCTGGCGGGAACTGGCCGGGATCGGGCCGAAGACCGCGACGGTCATCGAGGAGGCGTACGCGGGCCGGGTGCCACGGTATCTGAGCGAGCTGCGCGCGGCGGCGACGCCGATCGGGCCGGACGGCGCCGCGGTCCGGCAGCGGTTGCGCGGTGATCTGCACACCCATTCCGACTGGTCCGACGGCGGCAGCCCGATCGCGGAGATGATGGGCTGTGCCGCCGCCCTGGGCCACGAGTACTGCGCGCTCACCGATCATTCGCCCCGGCTCACCGTCGCGAACGGATTGTCCGCGCAGCGGTTGCGGCAGCAACTGGAGGTGATCGCCGAGCTCGCCGCCGAGCTGGCGCCGTTCCGGATCCTCACCGGGATCGAGGTCGATATTCTCGACGACGGTTCGCTGGATCAGGACGCCGAACTGCTCGAACAGCTCGATATCGTCGTGGCCAGCGTGCACTCCCGGCTGCGCGACGATCGCGACACGATGACCCGGCGGATGGTGTACGCGGTGGCGAACCCGCACGTGGATGTTCTCGGTCACTGCACCGGACGGCTGGTCGAGGGCGGTCGCGGTACCCGGCCGGAGTCGGATTTCGATGCCGAGATCGTGTTCGAGGCGTGCCGCCGGTACGGGACGGCGGTCGAGATCAACAGCCGGCCGGAACGCCGGGACCCGCCGTCGCGGCTGCTGCGCCTCGCCGACGAGATGGGCTGCGATTTCGCCCTCGACACCGATGCGCACGCCCCCGGCCAGCTGGACTGGCAGGGCTACGGGTGCGCCCGGGCCGCGGCCTGCGGGATCGACCCCGGCCGGATCGTCAATACGCTGCCGGTGGACGAACTCCTGGAGTGGACACACATATCCGGCGGCTGACCGGGCCGATGCCGGCCGGGTGGGAGCGCGGTCCCGGCCGGTGGCCGGAGATACCGGGTTCAGGCCTGTAACGCCTCCTCGACGCTGTGATAGAGCGCAAGAAACTCTTCCAGCCCGGTGATCTCGAGCGGGCGAATCACCGGCCGGTTGTGGTCGACGGCGATCCGCAGCGGCTGCCGGCGGTTCTCGGCGGCCCTGGCGGCTTTGAGCAGGGCGCTGAGGCCGTGGCCGCCCAGGAATTGCACAGTGGTCAGATCCAGCACGCAGAACCCGCCGCGGGTGTGGTCCAACCCCGTACGCACCGCCTGCACCAACTGGTGGGCGGTCGCGTGATCTACTTCTCCGTGCACCACCACGACCGCGACCTCGCCGGCCATCCGATGCTCGACCTGTAGTCGGGAAACCGGTGACGCATCATCGCCTTCAGTCACCTTTCACAGCTTATCCCTCGGCAACCAGGCTGTTTGCTGCGCCCACCCCTGACGTCCGAGGTGGTATTCCCAGTTCAGCGCACTGCCGTATTCGCGTCGCGTCGCACCGGGTCGCCCTCGGGGTGTGCCCGTGCATCCACTGGATTCCGGCGTGCGGGACGAGGTGGTGGCCGAGGCGCGGCGGTTGCTCGTATTCGTGGGTGGGGACCCCGACGGCGAGATCATGTTCGCCGGGTGAGCGTGGCCCGCGGGCGGCGCGGGTGTCCGGGTGATGAACGCTGACCGAACATTCGCCGGGTGCGCGCGGTTTCGGTGGTCGCTGGCCAAAGATGAAGGCCACAGGGATGTTTCGGGGAGGGTAGCTGCCGGTGGGTGCACTGCTGTTCAATATCGTTCTCCCGCTCGCCGGTATCGCGATCCCGGTGGGCGCGTTCTTCTGGGAATTCGTCTTCGTCGGCCGGAAGCGGCTCGGCTGGCGGGTGCAGATGGATACCCCGGTCACCGGGGAAGCCGATTCGGGGCATGCGGGAGCGCTGCGGCATCTGCGGCAGACCGACGAGGGCCCGGACCGCAATCTGCAGGATCTGTCGGTGGTTCTGGTCCGCATCGAGAACAGCGGCGCCACCACCATTACCGCCGCCGACTACGTCACGGCGGCGAACGGCCGGGCCGGCCTGCATCTGCTCTTTCCCGACCGCAGGGTGATCGGGATGGCGGTCACCGAACTCAGTGATCCGGGCCTTGCGGTGTGTTTCGAGCCGGAATCCGGCTTCGCGCACCGGGAGTTACCCGGACCGCAGCGCGTCGGCGTGATCGACCTGCCGAAGGTGCCGCTCAACCGTTCGCAGCACTACAAGATCCTGGCCACCCTGGAACGCACCGCGGGCTCCGGCGAGTATCCCGACCCCACGATGCAGGGCGTGGTGACCGCGGGCGGTGTCGCGCAAACCCGTGGCCGCACCGGCGTCTCGATGCTCATGGTGGCACTCGTCGGATTCCTGGTGACCGTGATCGCCGCGATGACGGTGATCGATATCGCGGAGCCGCAACCCGCCCCCGCCGGATGCGCTACCGGCGCGCTCACCGTCGTGGGCTCCACCGCGTTCGAGCGGGTGATCCGGGACGCCGGTGAACGCTACGAACGAACCTGTCCCGGTTCGGCGTTCGAGTACGGGTTCGAGGGCAGCGAACGCGGCATGGCGGCGGTGGCGGACGAAAAGGGCCGTGACGGAACGCTACTGGCGATCGGTGACGCACCCAAAGATGGGGGCTACCCCTCGCTGGTGCCGCGGCCACTGGCGCTATCGCTGTTCAGTGTGGTCGTGCACCCGGACACCGGGGTCCGCGATCTGACAGCGGCCCAGATCCGGGATCTGTTCCTCGGCCGGGTCACCAACTGGCAACAGGTGGGTGGCGCCGATCGGCCGGTGCGCGTCGTCAACCGCTATCCCGGATCGGGCAGCCGGTGGAACCTGGAAACCCGGCTGCTCGACTCCGCGCAGCAGCTCGAAGCCGGTATCACGTGCAACGAGCTGCGGCGCGGCGCCGGACCCGGTCGATGCCAGACGCTGACCACCGGCGATGTGCTCGCGGAGGTCACGCAGACCAGCGGTGCGGTGGGGTACAGCGAGAGCGCCGACGCCGCCGATACCGACGGCGTGGTGAGCGTCACGATCGGCGGTCGCCCCGCGACCCGCGAGGAAGCCGCGGGCCGCGCCTACCCGTTCTGGGGCGTGGAGTACGCGTTCTCCCACGGGGACTTCGCGCCGGGTTCGCTCGGGGCGAGCTTTCTGCGGTTCCTCACCGCCGAGGCCGGTCAGGACGTGATCCGGGCGTACGGGAACCTGCCGTGCGCGGAACTCGCGGATCCGTCGTGGTGCCGGCCCGGTCCCTGAGAACAGCAGCCGGCCGCAGGTCCGCACCGACGTGCGCGACGGCACCTGCGGTGGGGCGTAAAGATCGCGCAAGCAGCCGGTTTTTCCCTGCGGAACGCGGGTAGTTTCACTGCGCGGCACCGTAGTGGCGGCCGGAGACGCCGGTCCCGCGCGATGCGTGAGGGAAAGGACGACCATGTCCGTGGTGGCGTGTGCGTTGATCGCCGTTTTCGTCGCCGGGCTCCTGCTGCTGCGGTTCGCCGCGGCGGTATCACAGGCCCGGGAACAGCGTCCGGTCCGGGTGCCGGTCCGAGCGCCGCGGCCGTCGCGCCGGCGTTGACCGGCGCATAGGCGGGGTTCATGGCCCGCGACCGGGGGATGGCAGGATCGCAGCATGGCTGAAGACACCACCTCGGCGCCGGTGGGCGATACGTCCCCCGCCGTCGCACCCGGTCCGACCACGCTGTGGGTCGAGCGGACGGGTACCCGGCGCTATACCGGTCGTAGTTCCCGCGGTGCGGAAGTGCTGGTCGGCTCCGACGGCGTACCGGGGGTCTTCACACCCGGTGAGCTGCTCAAGATCGCGCTGGCCGCGTGCTCGGGAATGAGCTCGGATTTCCCGCTGTCGCGCCGGCTCGGTGACGACTACGACGCCACCATCCGGGTCTCCGGTGCGGCCGACCGCGAGAACGAGGTCTATCCGCAGCTCGATGAGGTGTTCGAACTGGACCTCAGCGAACTCGACGAGGCGGCCCGGGAGCGGTTGCTGGTCACGGTGCAGCGGGCCATCGACAAGGTATGCACGGTGGGGCGCACGCTGAAGGCCGGGAGCAAGGTGACGCTGTCCTTCGATATCGATACCGCCGACTGATATGGCCGGCGGCGATATCTCCGGCGACGCGGACCCGGTGCGGCTGAGCGCCTGGGTGCACGGTCTGGTGCAGGGTGTGGGCTTCCGCTGGTGGACCCGGTCCCGGGCACTCGAACTCGGGCTCACCGGTCAGGCCACCAATGCCGCGGATGGCCGGGTGCACGTCATCGCGGAGGGGCGGCGCGCCGCGGCGGATCGGCTCCTGGCTCTGCTGCGGTCGGGGGAGACGCCCGGCCGGGTGGATCTGGTGGTGGAATCCTGGGAGCCCGGGCGCGGCGGGTTCACGGGATTCGTCGAACGCTGAGTTACCGCGCTCGCGGCGACCGTCCTGCCGCCTCGGTGTGGGAGGCCGGGGCCCGGAAATCCTTGACATTCCATTGTGGAGGTAGGATTCTGGATTGTGTTCCACAGTGGAATGTGGGTCGACCTCTAAGGGGAACACTATGGAGATCTCGACGGGAACCCGGGCCTCCGACGCCGAACGTGATCGCATCGTGGGGGAGCTGGGCCGGCATCTGGGCGAGGGCCGCCTCGACCTGACCGAATACGACCAGCGGGTCGCGCAGGTCTACCGGACCACCACCCGCGAAGACCTGCAGCAGGTCCTGGCGGATCTGCCCGCCCCGTCCACACCGGCGCCGCGCCGTCGCCGCCGGCGCTTCCCGATCTGGCAGCGGATCGAGGCGAGCGCCTGGCTGTCGGTGAGTGTGCTGGTACTGGTGATCTGGGCCGCCGTCTCACTCGGCGTCGGTGCCTTCACCTACTTCTGGCCCATCTGGGTCATCGGCCCGTGGGGCGCGGTGCTGGCAGTCCGCGCGGCAACCGGTATCGAAGCGGGCGCCTGCCATGGCCGTAAGGCATAACGGCCGGTAGCCTCGGCCCTGATTCCGCACCGCGGCCCGAAGACCGGATCCCCGGGACATACCGGCAATCGATCGGCCACGGCCGGTGCGCCGAGTGGGGGCACGGCGACGCGGACCTATACGATGACTGATCGGCCTGGGTGAGGCGGACAGTTCATGGAGGCGGAAAGGGTCGTCGGCGTTGCACCTGAAGAGCTTGACGTTGAAGGGGTTCAAGTCCTTCGCGTCCGCGACGACTCTGCGATTCGAGCCCGGAATCACCTGCGTGGTCGGCCCCAACGGCTCCGGGAAATCCAATGTCGTCGACGCGCTCACCTGGGTGATGGGTGAACAGGGCGCCAAGGCGCTGCGCGGCGGCAAGATGCAGGACGTCATCTTCGCCGGTACCACCGGCCGCGCGCCGCTGGGACGTGCCGAGGTCACCCTGACCATCGACAATTCCGACGGTGCGCTGCCGATCGACTACGCCGAGGTCTCCATCACCCGCCGGATGTTCCGCGACGGCGCCGGCGAATACGAGATCAACGGCAACACCTGCCGCCTGATGGATGTGCAGGAACTGCTCAGCGATTCCGGTATCGGCCGGGAGATGCATGTCATCGTCGGACAGGGCCAGCTCTCGGCCATTCTCGAATCGCGGCCGGAAGACCGGCGGGCCTTCATCGAAGAGGCCGCCGGTGTGCTCAAACACCGCAAACGTAAAGAGAAGGCCGTCCGCAAACTGGATGCCATGCAGGCCAACCTGGCCCGCCTCACCGACTTGACCAGCGAATTGCGCCGCCAGCTCAAACCATTGGGCCGTCAGGCCGAGGTCGCACGCCGCGCCCAGACGGTGCAGGCGGACCTGCGCGACGCCCGGTTGCGCCTGGCCGCCGACGATCTGGTGACCCGCCGCGGCGAACTGGAGAGCCAGCAGAGCAAAGAGGCCTACGCGCGCGAACAGCAGATCACCGTGCAGAGCGAACTCGACGCCGCCCAGGCCGCGCTGGCGCAGCAGGAATACGAACTCTCCCGGCTGACCCCCAGCGCCGAGGCGGCCGGGCAACTCTGGTTCCAGCTGTCGGCGCTGGCCGAACGGGTGAACGCGACCATTCGAATCGCCCGCGATCGGGCCCGCCACCTGGACACCGCCGCTCCCACCGGAACCGGTCGCGATCCGGCACAACTGGAGGCCGAGGCCGACCGGGTCGAGGCCGAGGAGGCCGAACTCCGCGAGACCGTGGAGATGGCCACCGAAACCCTGGAGGCGGCCCGCGACGCGCTCGCCGACCGGGAACACGCGGCGAAGGCCGCCGAACAGGCCCATCTGGCCGCGGTCCGCGCGATCGCCGACCGGCGCGAGGGCCTGGTGCGATTGTCGGGCCAGGTGGACAACCTGCGCACCAAAGCCCAATCCGCGGACGCCGAGATCGTGCGCCTGTCGACCGCGCTCGCCGAGGCACGGGCGCGGGGGACCGCGGCCCAGTCCGAGTTCGACTCCGTCCAGGACGAACTCGTCGAACTGGATGCGGGCGAAGCCGGCCTCGACGCCCAGCACGAACACGCGGTCGAAGCGCTGGAGCTGGCCGACCGGCGGGTCACCGAACTGCGTGCCGAGGATCGCGACGCGGGGAAGAAGGTCGCCTCGCTGACCGCGCGGATCGAAGCACTCGGTATGAATCTGGCCAGCCGTGACGGTGCGGCCTGGCTCACCGAGAACCATCCGGCCGGGCTGCTGGGCCCACTGTCGGAACAGCTCCGAGTGCACACCGGATACGAGACCGCGGTCGCCGCGGTGTTCGGCCCGGTGGCCGAGGCGCTGGTCGCCGACAGCGGTGATACCGCGCTGAGTGCCCTGCGTGCCCTCGGCAAAGCCGACGGCGGGCGGGCCGCCCTGGTCTACGCGGGTTCCGGTGCGGCACCCGGCGCCGAACCCGGGGAGACGCTTCCTGATCCGGCCCGCTGGCTGCGGGATGTGCTCGACTGCCCGGACGCGGTGCATGCCGCGGTGGCCGCGCTGACCCACCGGGTCGCGGTGGTCCCGGATCTGGACTCGGCCGCCGCCCTGCTCGGCTCGCGCCCGGAGCTGCGGGTCGTCACCCGCGACGGGGATCTGGCCGGAACCGGCTGGCTGATCGGCGGGTCCGATCGGTCGCCGAGCCGGTTGGAGATACAGGCGCAGATCGACGCGGCCGAAACCGAACTGCGCGCCGCGCATCGCCGTGCCGAGGAGCTGGAGGCGAGTCTGGCGGGCGCGCTCGAGGAGCAGTCCGACCGCAAGGACGCGGTGGACCAGGCCCTGCTGGCCCTGCACGAATCCGATCAGGCCCTCAACGCCATCTACGAACGGCTCGGACGGCTGGGCGCGGCGGCGCGTAGCGCGCAGACCGAATCCGAGCGGGTCATCGGTCAGCGGACCGCCGCCGAAACCACGCGTGAGCAGACCCTGACCGCGCTCGCCGAACTCGAGGACCGGCTGCGTCACGCCGAACGCGAACAGGCCGACTCCGGCGGCGACGACGCCGGATCGGCCGGTACCGAAGTGGCGGCGCTGGCCCGCGAGGAGGCCGCCGCCGCACTGGCCGAGGCCCGGACGATGGAGGTGGAAGCGCGCCTGGCGGTTCGCACGGCCGAGGAGCGGGCCGAATCGGTACGCGGTAAGGCGGATTCGCTGCGCCGCGCCGCCCGGGCCGAACGGGACGCGCGGGCCCGCGCCGAACGCGCTCAGGCGGCCCGCCGCCGGGCAGCGGAAGTGGCCGCGGCGGTCGCCGAATCCGGTGCCGAACTCGCCTCCCGCCTGGAACAGGTGGTGGCCGCGGCGGGCGTCCGGCGCGACGATCTGGTGCGCCGGCGCACCGAATGCGCCACCGGGGTCGACCAGATCAAGGAGCGGGTCCGGGCCTTGGGCACCCAGCTCGGTCAGCTCACCGACGCGGTGCATCGCGACGAGGTCGCCAAGGCGCAGGCCGCGCTGCGCATCGAACAGCTGGAGGCGAATATCGCCGAACAGTTCGGTATCGCGCTCGACGATCTGATCGCCGAGTACGGTCCCGAGGTCGCGCTGCCACCCAGCGAACTCGAACTGCGGGAGTACGAGCAGGCCAGGGAACGCGGCGAAGCGGTCACCGCGCCCGCTCCGATGCCGTTCGATCGCGCCTCGCAGGAGCGGCGCGCCAAACGCGCCGAAAAGGATCTCACCACCCTCGGCAAGGTGAACCCGCTGGCGCTGGAGGAGTTCGCGGCCCTCGAGGAGCGCTACAACTTCCTGGCCACCCAGCTCGAGGACGTCAAGAAGGCCCGGCAGGACCTGCTCGACGTGGTGTCGGAGGTGGACGCGCGCATCCTGCAGGTGTTCACCGACGCCTACGCCGATGTGGAGCGCGAGTTCGTGCAGGTCTTCTCGGCGCTGTTCCCCGGCGGTGAGGGCCGGCTACTGCTCACCGACCCCGGCGATATGCTCACCACCGGTATCGAGGTCGAGGCCCGCCCGCCCGGGAAGAAGGTGAAGCGGCTGTCGCTGCTGTCCGGCGGCGAGAAGTCGCTGACCGCCGTGGCGCTGCTGGTCGCCATCTTCCGCGCCCGGCCCTCCCCGTTCTATGTGATGGACGAGGTGGAGGCCGCGCTCGACGACACCAACCTGCGCCGGCTCATCGGATTGTTCGAGCAGTTGCGGGAGAAGAGCCAGCTGATCGTCATCACCCACCAGAAGCCGACCATGGAGATCGCCGACGCCCTCTACGGCGTGAGTATGCGGGGCGACGGGATCACCCAGGTCATCTCGCAACGCCTGCGTGGGCAGGATCTCGCTTCCACCGGCTCCGCCGGCTGACCGCCCGGCCGCGGCCGGGACACCGCGGCGCCGGGGCCGCGGTGTTCACAGCAGATCGCTGACGTCGTCGGGCACATCCACCGCGTATTTGCGCAGGATCTCCATCGCTATCACTTCCAGGGCATTCTCATGGGTCGCCGCCAGCACCACCGGTGCGGCGACACCGTCCTCGTGCGCGTGCAACCAGCGCACCGCCACTACACACCATCTGTCCCCGGGCTGCAGGCCGGGGAAATTGTTCTCCGGACGCGGTGTGCTCAGATCGTTGCCGATGGACGCCTGGTGCTCCAGGAACTCGGCTGTGACGACCGTGCACACGGTGTGGCTGCCCAGATCCTCCGGGCCGGTGCTGCAGCAGCCGTCCCGGTAGAACCCGGTCAGAGGATCGGTGCCGCACTCTTGTAGCGGACCCCCAAGCACGTTTCGATCGGTCACATCGCCGATCCTATTGTCCTGTCGCGAGAAGTTCCGCAGGACAAGAAATCTCATCGGCTGTGTTCCGCGCCCTGAGCTGGGAAAGCGCTGGGTACACCCTTTTGCGCGGACGCCCCGCCGCGCGGGCCGGGCCGGGTCGCGGGTGGCCCGGTGGCCCTCTGCAAGGATGGTCGGCGTGAGTGCGCAAGCCTGGATTCTGATCGCAGTGATCGCTGCCGTACTGCTGGTCGCGCTCGTGGCCGGTTTCGTCCGGTACAAGCGCGGCCGCGTATCGCTGGCGCCGCCGGCCGGAAAGGAGGAACTCGCCGACCGCTCGGGTGGATATCAGGCGGCGGGTGGTTTCTCCTTCAGTCAGGGCGGGCAGGGGGCGACCGCGACCCCGGCCCGGCCGAGTCCCACTGAGCGGACCGATACCGAGGGGCAACCCCATATCGGCGACGATGCCGCCATCCCACGGGACGCGCCGCGCCGCGGTATCACCGACGTCACGCTGCCCGATACCGCCGAGACGGAGGCGACCGGTGCGACCACCGCGCCGCCCGAACCGGCCGCGGACGGGTCCGCGGATACGGCCGCACCGCAGGCTCCTGCCGAGGCGGGCGCCGGGGACGCGGGAACCGCCGCGCCGGCCGCGCCCGGCGAGAGCACGCCGGCCGCGGACACAACCGAATCCGCCGCCGAGGCGGCTTCCGGAACCACGACGCCCGCCACCGGCACCCCGGGCGAGGTGACTCCGGAAGCGTCGGCTCCGGAAGCGTCGACTCAGGAAACCCCGGCCCCGGAGACCGAGGCGCCCGCGAAACCACCGGCCGAGGCGGCGGCGGAGTCCTCCGGTGCGGCGGTGGTCGCTCCCGATACGGCGGCCGGCGCCCATCTGGTGCCCGAGGTCGAGGAGATCGAACCCACCTCGGGCCGGCTGACCCGGTTGCGCGGCCGGCTGTCCCGGTCCCAGAACGCGGTCGGCAAAAGCCTACTGGGCCTGCTCGGCGGCGGCGATCTGGACGAGGATTCCTGGGAAGAGGTCGAGGACACGCTGGTCCTGGCCGATATCGGCACCGCTGTCACCACCGTGATCGTGGAGCGGCTGCGCGAGGAGATGGCCGCGCGCAGTGTGCGCACCGCCGACGCGGCCCGGGCGGTGCTGCGCGATGTGCTCATCGAATCGCTGCGCCCGGATCTGGATCGTTCGGTGCGGGCGCTGCCGCACGCCGATCACCCCTCCATCCTGCTGGTGGTCGGGGTCAACGGCACCGGTAAAACCACCACCACCGGCAAGCTCGCGCGGGTGCTGGTGGCCGACGGCCGCCGCGTGCTGCTGGGCGCCGCCGACACCTTCCGCGCCGCCGCGGCCGATCAGTTGCAGACCTGGGGCGAGCGGGTCGGCGCGGAGACCGTGCGCGGGCGCGAGGGCGCCGATCCGGCCGCCGTCGCGTTCGACGCCGTGTCCAGCGGTATCGACACCGGGGTCGATGTGGTCCTGATCGACACCGCCGGCCGGCTGCACACCAAAACCGGGCTCATGGACGAACTGGGCAAGGTCAAGCGGGTGGTGGAGAAGAAGGCATCGGTGGACGAGGTGCTGCTGGTGCTGGACGCCACGGTCGGGCAGAACGGTCTCATGCAGGCCCGGATCTTCGCCGAGGTGGTCGATATCAGCGGCGTCGTGCTCACGAAACTGGACGGAACGGCCAAGGGCGGCATCGTCTTTCAGATCCAGCACGAACTCGGAGTCCCGGTCAAGCTGGTCGGACTCGGCGAGGGCGCCGACGATCTGGCCCCGTTCGAACCGTCGGCATTCGTGGACGCGCTACTCGGCTGATCCGAGACCCCGGCAGGTCTCTCTGCGGGAGACTCCCGGTACCGGCCGGGCGCCATCTCAGGAGGAAGCAACATACCTGAAACATTTCGGCGCGATCGATTCACCTAGGTGAAACACCAGAGCGTCACGGATGAAACACCGAATGAGCACCCTTCAGTAGCGGGCCCGATGTTGTGCGAACGGCGGGCCAGAAGATGAGGGAGGAAACTGGTGGAAACCGTGATCGGCGCGCCCAATGCCGGCGACACCGCATGGATACTGACGAGCGCGGCGCTCGTCCTGCTGATGACACCCGGCCTGGCGTTCTTTTACGGCGGTATGGTCCGGGGCAAGAACGTGCTCAACATGATCATGATGAGCATCAGCGCGATGGCCGTGGTCACTGTGCTCTGGGTGCTGTACGGCTTTTCGGTCGCATTCGGTACCGACAAAGGCGGCCTGCTCGGTGATCCCGGGCAGTTCTTCGGCCTGAAAACCCTGATCGCCGGATTCGGAGACGAATCCGCCGGCGTCCCGCTGATCGGGAACATCCCGGCGACGGTATTCGTCGCCTTCCAGGCGATGTTCGCGATCATCACCGT
This sequence comes from Nocardia sp. NPDC024068, assembly GCF_040638875.1. NCBI lineage: Bacteria > Bacillati > Actinomycetota > Actinomycetes > Mycobacteriales > Nocardiaceae > Nocardia > Nocardia sp. NPDC024068. The sequence continues at coordinate 123,655 of NZ_JBEZYU010000012.1, forward strand.
CGCCCTGATCTCCGGCGCGGTGGCCGACCGCCTGAAGTTCACCGCCTGGCTGGTCTTCTCCGGCATCTGGGCCACCGTGGTGTACTTCCCGGTCGCCCACTGGGTCTGGGGCGGTGGCTGGATCATGGAGAAGGTCGAGGCCATCGACTTCGCCGGTGGTACCGCCGTCCACATCAACTCCGGTGCCGCGGCGCTCGCGCTGGCCATCGTGGTCGGTAAACGCGCGGGCTGGCCGAAAACCCCCTTCCGCCCGCACAACCTGCCGTTCGTCATGCTGGGCGCCGCGCTGCTGTGGTTCGGCTGGTTCGGTTTCAACGCCGGTTCCGCGGCGGCTGCCGACGGTGTCGCCGGTGCCGCCTTCATCACCACTCTGGTCGCCACCGCCGCCGCGATGATCGCCTGGTTGCTGGTGGAGAAGGTCCGCGACGGCAAGCCGACCTCGCTGGGCGCCGCCTCCGGTATCGTCGCCGGCCTGGTCGCCATCACCCCGTCCTGTTCCTCGGTGAACGTTCTGGGCGCGCTGGCCATCGGCGCCATCGCCGGTGCGGTCTGCGCTCTGGCGGTGAGCCTGAAGTTCAAGTTCGGCTACGACGACTCGCTCGATGTCGTGGGTATCCACATGGTCGGCGGTATTCTCGGCACGGTGCTGATCGGCCTGTTCGCCGCTCCCGAGGCGCCCGCCGGCGCCAAGGGCCTGTTCTACGGCGGTGACCTCGAACTGCTGGGCCGGCAGGCGCTCGGTGCGTTCGCGGTGATGCTGTACTCCTTCGTGATCGCGCTGGTGATCGCGTACGCGATCAAGTTCACCATCGGCCTGCGTGCCGACGCCGAAGCGGAGTCCAACGGCATGGACGATTCCGAACACGCGGAAACCGCATACGATTTCGCTGCACTGGGTGGAACCGCACGTTCGGCCGGCAAGGAGGCATGAACCCCATGAAACTGATCACCGCAATCGTCAAACCGTTCACGCTCGAGGATGTCAAAACCGGTCTGGAGCAGGCGGGTGTCTTCGGGATGACCGTGAGCGAAGTGCAGGGTTACGGACGGCAGAAAGGCCACACCGAGGTCTACCGCGGTGCGGAGTACTCGGTCGATTTCGTCCCCAAGGTGCGGGTCGAGGTCGTGGTCGACGACAGTTCGGCCGACCGGGTCGTCGACCTGATCGTCGAAGCCTCGCGGACCGGCAAGATCGGTGACGGCAAGGTCTGGGTGACCCCGGTCGAGACCATCGTCCGGGTCCGCACCGGCGAACGCGGGACCGACGCGCTATAGCAGCGTCGCGTTGTCGCGACGGCGGGTGTAAACGACAACAGCGGCCCCGCTCCCACCGGACACCGGTCGGGGCGGGGTCGCCTGTGTGAACGGGTGGTGGTTTCGTTGGGTGAGATCCGGCAGGAACGGGAGCCCGAGGGGGCGCGGGGCAGGCGACCGGTAAAAGCGGCCGCCTTGTCCCAGGGCGCGGCCGATCTCGTGCGGGCCCGGGACCAGCTGCTCGGTGGTGGGCAGCCCCGGCATCCGCGGCTGGACGCGGAATCCCTGCGCGAGGCGCTGGTCGACCTGTACGAACTGTGGTTGACCGGCAAGGGCACCGAGGTGGGCATCACGCCGGACAGCGGGCTGGCGATCATGGCCGTCGGCGGTCTGGGCCGGCGCGAGATGCTGCCGTATTCGGATCTGGATCTGGTCCTGCTGCACGAGGATATGGACCCGAAACGGGTCGCCGAGATCGCCGACCGGCTGTGGTATCCGCTGTGGGACGCGCATATCAAACTCGACCACAGCGTGCGGACGGTGCCGCAGGCGCTGAAGGTGGCCTCCGACGACCTGGTCGCCGCGCTGGGCATGCTCGACGCCCGCCATATCGTGGGTAATTCCGAGCTCAGCGATCGGATCATCGCCGGTATCCGCAAGGATTGGCGCAGCGGGATCCGCGGGCGATTCGACGAACTCGTCACCGGAGTGCGCGCCCGATGGGAGCGCAGCGGTGAAGTCGCGCATCGCAGCGAACCCGATCTGAAGAGCGGTCGCGGCGGTCTGCGCGATATCCAGCTGCTGGACGCGCTCGCCATCGCCCAGCTCACCGATGCCATGCCCGGTCTGGGTCCGGATGCCCCGGGCGGCGGTCTGGCCCAGGCGCACCGGAGATTGCTCGACGTCCGCACCGAACTGCACCGGGTGGCCGGCCGGGCCCGGGATCAGCTGCGCGCCCAGGACGCCGACGAGATCGGCGCGGCCCTGCGGATCGGCGATCGCTTCGATCTCGCCCGCACCCTCAGCGATGCCGCGCGCACGGTCGTGTACTCGGTGGATGTCGGGATGCGCACCGCCGGCAACGCGCTGCCGCGCCGCGGCCTGGCGCGGCTGCGCCGGATGCCGGTCCGGCGGCCACTGGACGAAGGAGTGGTCGAACACGGCGGCGAGGTCGTGCTGGCCCGTGATGCCCGGCCGCAACGTGATCCGGGCCTGATCCTGCGCGTGGCGGCGGCCTCGGCCCAGACCGGTCTGCCCATGTCGGCGACCACGCTGAACCGATTGTCCGAGGACGCACCCGAACTGCGGGAACCGTGGCCCAAGGACGCGTTGAACGATCTGCTGGTGCTGCTCGGGTCCGGCCGCGGTGTCATCGACGCGGTCGAGGCATTGGACCGGACCGGCCTGTGGGGCCGGCTCCTGCCGGAATGGGGCGCGGTCCGCGATCTGCCACCCCGGGACGCCGTCCACATCTGGACGGTGGACCGGCATTCGGTGGAGACCGTCGCCTACGCGAGCGCCCTCAGCACCCGGGTGGCCCGGCCGGATCTGCTGGCGCTCGGCGCGCTGCTGCACGATATCGGAAAAGGCCGCGTCGAGGACCATTGTGCCGTCGGCGCCGAACTCGCCACCCAGATCGGGCGCCGGATGGGGCTGTGGCCGTCGGATGTAGAGATCCTCAGCGCGATGGTCCGTCACCATCTGCTGCTGCCCGACGTCGCCACGCACCGCGATATCGACGATCCCGCCACCGTGCAATACGTGGCCGACGCCCTCGACAACGATCCGAGGCGCCTCGAACTACTGCACGCGCTGGCCGAAGCGGATTCGCTGGCCACCGGCCCGGGAGTGTGGGGGGACTGGAAGGCGACACTGATCGGCGAACTGGTCCGCCGCTGCCGGACCGTCATGGCCGGTGAGGAATTGCCCGGACCCGAACCCATCCCGGAAGATCTGCTGGCCCGCGCCGCCGCGGGCGGGGTGCACGTCGAATTGGCCCCGGGCGACGGGAAATACACCCATATCGCCACCGTCATCGCCCCGGATACTCCGGGTTTGCTGTCGAAAACCGCCGGTGTGCTGGCCCTGCATTCCCTGCGGGTGCTCTCGGCGTCGGTAGGTGGAGCCGGGGAGTCGGCGGTCAACACATTCGTCGTCACCCCGACCTTCGGTGGCCCACCGGATGCCGGACTGCTGCGGCAGGAACTCAAACGGGCCATCGCCGGTGAACTCGACGTCCGGGCGGCCCTGACCGCCAAAGAACGCGACACCCCGGGTGCCGCCCGCTACGCCCAGGCCGAGCCCCGGCTCATCTGGGCGGAAACCGCCGTTGCGGGCCAGGCGATCCTGCAGTTGCGGGCCGAGGACCGGCTCGGGCTGCTGTGCCGGCTGGCCGATGTACTGGCCGCCATGGCCGCCGACGTCCGCTGGGCGAAGGTGGTCACCATGGGCTCGTTCGTGGTGGACGTCTTCGGTGTCGACCTGGGCGCCGATTCCGGCCCGCAACGGCGCGCGGAGCTGGAATCGGCGCTGCTGCAGGAGGTGCCGCGACCGGCGCCGCGTAAACCCCCGGAGGAAGGAAAGGACCGGTGACCGAGCAGAAGGTCACCGTTACGCGTCGATTGCCCACCGTTTGCCGTTAGGTCGGGGGCGGCGGCCGATCCGGGCCCTAACATTCCGGAAGTCAGCTGTCGCGCTCACGAGGGGAGCAGGTCGGTGGCAATCCAGGTAGTGACTTCGTCGATCATGACCAGCGATATGACCCCTCATATCGCCCGATGCGTAGGCGACGCCTACTGGGTGGTGACCTGGTTGCCCGGCCGGACACTCACCGAACCCCAGGCGATGGCCGCGATGAACGTCGCCGCCGCCGTCGCCTCCAACGGGCTGCCACCCGACGACGACTGGTCGCGGCTGGACTCCCTGGCCCGCCAGCTCGGCCTCACCGGCCGGGAAGCGGCCTACCTGGTAGCCGTCGAACAACACGATTACCAGCGGGGTTGAGATTTGGATCGGCCCTTCCAAGGAGGGGGAGGTGGGTTGAAGCGGCCCCTCCGCGAAGGAAGGGTTCGGAGCGACCACTCTGCCGAGGGTTGGGGAGGTGGGTTGAAGCGACCCCGCCGCGAAGAGGGGGTTCGGATCGGCCCCTCCGCTAAGGGTCGGGCTGTAATTTTGGAGGCGCTCCGCGCCTCGAGGGTGGGGCCCTATTAACCCGGTTCTTCACTCCCGCCGGTCAGTCGCTGCGCTCCCTCCCTC